>JAFWKV010000039.1 GCA_017511265.1 Clostridia bacterium
AATGTGTGTCATTTAAGCCCGTCCCCATTGACATTTAAGCCCGTCCCCATTGACACATCTCCGTCCCCAAAGACAGCAGGTTTTTTACCCAATCCTTAAAATCATCCCTTAAAATTCAAAAAAATACTTGCTATTTTTTAAATAATATTGTATTATATAAAGGTATAGATTTGAAGCAATTTATGAAATATAATATATTGAAAGGGGTTAAATTAATGAATAAAATTGCGAAAATTTTAATTTTATTAATAATTATTTTATTTATTTTGTGCCTATGTACAAGCTATGTACATGCAGCAACAACCCAAGTAATAGATAAAAATACGGAAAGTAAATTAGTAGAAATAAAAGAAAATGCAGCTAAATCACTAGAAGATTACCAACAAAAATATGGTTCTGAGGCTTATGGATTTACTGCATATATACTAAATTTAGTTAGAATTTATAGTATTCCATTTGGATTTATAGGAATTACTATAAGTGCTATATATCAATACATAATAGGTATAAGACATTTGGAAAACAACGAAAGAGGATTAGTAATGATGGTTAGCTGTATAACTATCTTAGTAATATGCCAAATATTACCACTTGCATTTGCAATTGTTGTAAAATTTGGAAGGGGGTAACAAATGAAAGTTTTATTTGCTGTTAATAATGAAGAAATATCAGAATCAATAGTAAAAAAATATCAAAAAAAATATAAAGAGATTATTTCATACAAAAATGTATACTATTTTAATGCAATTCTTAAAGAAATTCAAAAAGATAAAACTTACGATAGAATTATAGTGAGTGAAGACTTAGAGCAATTTACTAATACGAGCTATGAACAAATGGACAAATTCATTTTTGAAAAATTAGATAGTATTAGTGATGAAGCATCAAACTCAAATGGTAGAGATATACCAATTATTTTAATTTGTACAGAAAGAAGAAGCAAATCCGAAGAAATATTAGTAAAACTATTTGGAATAGGAATTTATAATGCAATAATTGGAAAAGACAGAAGTATAGATGAAGTTTGTAGACTAATATATAAACCTAGATTAAAAAAAGATGCAAAAACATATTATCAAATTGATTCAGATAATGTAAGTTATAAGGCAGAAAATGAAAATGATGTAAGTGAAGTTGAACTCCAAAATGTTCTAGCATACTTTAAAAAATTAGGAAATAATGAAGCAGCATACATTGAAAGTTATGATAGAATAGCGGCACAATATAATGATACACAACTAAAAATTATTAGTAGAGGCTTACCTTTAGGCGTAAGAGCAGTATTAGAAGAAAAATCGCCTAAATATCAGCAAGTAATGGCCTTTAATAAAGCTGTATCTGAAAATCTAAGAAAAAAGAAAGGAAAACAAGAAGACGGACTAAGTCAAACTCTATTAACAAATCCAAAACGTGCAAAAGTTTTAGATAAACCAATTATTGTTCCAACATCTATGAGAGCATCAGAAGATGTAAAAAAATTAACAAGAAAACCTAGCCCAAGACAACCAATAGAAGAAATAGAGGAAGTAGAACAACAGATACCACAAGCTAGAATTCCAAGAACTAATGAAGTAGAAAACAATAGAATCGAAGAAAATATTCAAATAGAACCATTAGATAAAGAAACAATAGAACCAGAAAAACCAAAAAGAGGAAGAGGAAGGCCAAGAAAAAATCCATTACCAGTTGAAGAAGAAGTTACAAAGCCAAAAAGGGGAAGAGGAAGACCAAAAAAGAATCCAACACCAGTTGAAATACCACAAGAACCTGAAATTGAAGAACCTTTTGTACTTCCACAACCAGAAGAAATCGAAGAACCAGAAGAATTTACAACAGTTGAAAACAATACAATACTTCCAGGAATGGAAGATATGATTGATGATGAAGTAGAAGAATATAATCCAATAGCTCAAAATGAAAATATTATGTCAAAACCACAACCAATAAGACCGATAGTACAAAGACAAAGCGAACCAATAAGACCTATAGTAGAACAACCAATTACACAACCAGAAACAAGTTACGGATATTCTGAAAATAGCTATGTAGATTTAAGCAATGTATTACAAGGAAACAAAAGAATAGTTGCATTTGTCGGCACAACTAAAAATGGAACATCATTTATTGTAAATAACTTAGCAGAAATGCTATCATCAACAGGAATAAATGTAGCTATTTTGGATACAACAAAAAATAGAAATTCATTTTATATTTATACCAAGAACGAAGAAAATTTAAGAAGAACAGCGATGTCAAGTATAACCAATCTATCTAATGGAATAGCAAATGGAATAAAAGTAAATAGTAATTTGGCAGTATATACATCTCTACCAAATGAGAATGAAGGAATAGGAAATGTACAATCTGTCTTAGAAACACTTGCAAAGAGTCATACAATTGTATTAATTGATTGTGATTTCTATACTCCAAGAGGATATTTCTCAGCAGCTCAAGAATTATATTTAGTACAAACAATGGATGTATTAACAATACAACCACTTACAGCATTCTTAAAAGATCTTGTTGCTCAAAATATAATTGAAGAACAAAAAATTAGAGTTATAATCAATAAATATGTAAAAATAAGAGGAATTACTGAAAGAGAAATTATTGGAGGAATGGCATATTACAATGACCCTGCAATGACATATCAAACAGGATTATTTGATAAAGCGCTAGTTAAATATATAACAATACCTTTTGAAGAAGAAATATATACAAAATATTTACAAGGCTTAATTAATTGTGAGATATCTTTAAAAGGATACTCAAAAACGTTTATCCAAAATTTAAAACAACTAAGTGAAATGATATATCCTATGGCAACAGGTAAAGGAAATTATAGACCACCTGCATTAGGAAATAATGGCAATGGTGCATTTTCTAGTAATATGAACAATACTTTAGAACAAATGAAACGTAATTATTAATATAAAATGGAGGGATAATATTGATAGGATTAGCTATAGCAATAATTGTATTAGTTTTTGTTGTAGTAATATTAGTAATATATAATATGTCAATACACAAAAAAATACAAACATTCAATAATATTAATCAAAAAATAACTAGCTTAAATGTACTTCAAGATTTTATGAATACAATAGGTGAATACTCAAATGTTGACGATAAAATAAAAAAAATAAATGATATATTAATAGAAAAATACGAAATTAAATATTCAACAATAGTAGTATATGATGGCACAGATTATATAGTAAAGGCATCAAATGTTGACTCTAAACACTGGGAATCACTAAAAAGATTACAAGAAGTGCCAATATTTCAAGACAGCATCACAACTGCAACACCTAAATATATAACAGTAAATAATGAAGATGAAAGACTAGAATATCAAAAAACTGAATTCGGAAGAGCTAAATCTGCAATATTTTTCCCGCTAAATATAGATAATGTATATATAGGATATTGGATTATAGAAAGTGGAGTTCCTCATGATTTTGACAATGTAGATACAGCAATACTAGATGTAGTAAAAGATAACATTGTTTCAGTATTAAAATCAGTTGTACATCAAAAAACATTAGAAACAATAGTAAGAAAAGATTTATTTACAGGATTATATTCAGAAGAATATTTATATGGAGAAGGAAGAAAAATAATAGATAATTATACAACATCAACAATATGTATGTTTAAAATAATTAATCTAGAAGAAATAAATCAAAAATATAGCAGGGAACTTGGAAACAGAGTTGTAACAGAAGTTAGTAAATATATAAATGAAAATATTTCAGAAAATTATGTATTTGTAAGATATATGGGACCTAAATTTGCAATTGCATTTTCAGGCGTAGAGGGAGATAGTGTTGCTTCATTTTTAAATGATATAAAAGAAAACATAGAAGAACTTGAAATATCTTTATATGATTACGAAGAATACGATGAAGATGAAGAAAAAGAAATTGAAAAAATGAACCAAATAGCAATACCAAAATTAAACTTTGTTATTTCATCATATTACAAAGGCACAGCATTAGAAGAAGTATTAAAAAAATTAGAAGAATATTTGGATAATGCCAATCCTAATGAAAGTGATATAAATAGTATATAAAAAGGAGGCTTGAAATTTATGGATTTTGATAAAACTATGAGTTTTGAAGTAGAAAGAGACAGAAATGTTAAAGCAAAAGAAATATTAAAAGAAGTTCACCAAGCATTAGTTGAAAAAGGATATAATCCTATCAACCAAATAGTTGGATATATCTTATCTGGAGATCCAACATATATAACAAGTCATAATGATGCAAGAAATAAAATAAGAGCAATAGAGAGAGACGAATTACTAGAAAAAATGGTAAAAAATTATATAGGATTAGATGAAGAAGATTAATATGAGAATATTAGGAATAGATTATGGAGATGCAAGGTGTGGAATAGCAATAACAGATGCCTTAAACATAACTGCACAAGGGCTGGAAACGATACACTGTGAAGGGTCAGACAAGATAATACTAAAAAGACTAGATGAAATTCTAAGCCAATATGAAGTTGATACAATTGTAGTTGGAATGCCATTTAATATGAATGGAACAAAAACAGAAAGAGCAGAAAAAACAGAAAAATTTATACACAAATTAAAATGCAAATATAACACAAAAAAAATAGAAAGTATAGATGAAAGACTAACAACTGTTTCAGCACATAAAACAATGAACTTTTTAGGAGTTAATAAGAATAAAAAGAAAAATATAGTAGATACTATATCTGCAGTTTATATTTTGGAAACATATTTAAATAAATTAAAAAAAACATTGCAAAATGAAGAAAAGTAGTGTATTATGTTTTTAATGTTAAAAATAAATTTTAACAAACGAAAGGAGAAAAATAATGGACGAAAATTTAAATGAAGAATTAGACAATGTAATAGTTCTAAACGACGAAGATGGAAATGAAGTAAACTTTGAATTTTTAGACTTAATAGAATTAGAAGGAGAAGAATATGTAGTATTATTACCAATGTCTGACGAAGGAGAAGAAGATGAGGGTGAAGTTGTAATACTTAAAGTTGAAGACACAGACGAAGAATCAGAAGAAGAATCTTACGTAAGTGTTGACGATGAAGATACATTAAATGAAGTATTTCAAATATTTAAAGAAAAATTTAAAGACGAATTTAATTTTGTAGATGAAGATTAATATAATAAAAAAGGCTACTAACTACAAGTAGTCTTTTTAAATATAGGAGGAGAAACAAATGAAAAATTTTTCAACATGGTTATTAGTAATGTTTATAGTAATGTTTTGGGTATTTAGAATGATTGTGGCATTAACATCAGAATTAGGAATTGACTTTGGTGGAATTGTACCACTAGATATGACTACAGAGGTAATACTATTATTTACAGTATTATTAAGTTTAATATTTATAATAAAAAGAAACATTATAGGTGGATTAATATACTTATTAACTTATGGACTATATTTTGGAAAATCACTACTTGACAATGTAATGTCAATAACATCAAGTGGACTAACAGTTGGAAACAGTTTAAATGCATTTGTAGCATTAATTGGCATATTACTTCCAGTTATTGTATTAATAGATTTATTATTAGACAGAAATAGAAAATTAAACCCTGTAGATAAAAAAACAGACTGGTACTATAAAGACGACAAATATGATAGAGAAATGGATGACAGAGCAGACAAAAATAATTATAGAACACTATAACTCATATAATAAAGCAAGGAGAGGAAGGCAATGGATAAAAAAAGAATATTAACAGGAGATAGGCCAACAGGAAAATTACATATAGGACATTATTTTGGATCACTAAAAAAGAGAGTAGAATTACAAGAAAATCCAAACTATGATCCATATATATTAATAGCAGATGTGCAAGCATTAACAGATAATTTCAACAATCCAGAAAAAGTAAGAAAAAATGTAAGAGAAGTAGCAATTGATTACCTATCAGTTGGAATTGACCCAAAAAGAACAACAATATATATACAATCAATGATACCAGAGGTAGCAGAACTTACTGTATTTTATTCAAACTTAGTTACAATAGCAAGGCTTCAAAGAAATCCTACAGTAAAAACAGAAATAGCCCAAAAGCGAGAACTATTTGGAGAAAGTGTAACTTATGGTTTTTTAGGGTATCCTGTAAGCCAAGCTGCAGATATAACCGCATTTGAAGGCAAGCTTGTTCCAGTAGGAGAAGACCAATTGCCACTAATTGAACAATGTAGAGAAATAGTAAGAAAATTTAATAGCATTTATGGAGATATATTGATTGAGCCAGAAGCAGTATTATCTAGTGAAAAAAGAATAAAAGGATTAGATGGAAATGAAAAAATGGGAAAATCACTAGGAAATGCAATATATCTTTCAGACAGTGAAGAAGAAATCAATAAAAAAGTAATGAGCGCAGTAACAGACCCAAATAGAATAAAAAAAGACGACAAAGGAAATCCTGATATATGCATGGTATATTATTACCATAAATTATTTAGCACAGATGAAGAAGTAAAAACAGTATGTGAGGAATGCAAAGCAGGAAAACGTGGATGTGTTGGCTGCAAAAAGCAACTATCACAAAACATCATAAATGAATTAAAACCAATTAGAGAAAAAAGAGCATATTATGAGGCTCATCCAGAAGAAGTAGACCACATACTAATAGAAGGAACAAAAAAGGCGCAAGCAGTTGCTAAAGAAACTATGAAAAAAGTTAAAAAAGCAATGAAATTAGATTATTTTAAAGAATGATGATTTTTTGGAGTTGGGGTTGCCAATTGGGACGGAGAATTTTGGCAGGTGATGCCTTGGGGACGAAGGAAAAAGTATCACCTGTTTATATTTTAACTAGAATTTACAATTTAAACAGGTGATACTTTTTCCTCCGTCCCCAAGGCATCGCTTCCTTTTCCTCCGTCCCCAAGGCATCACCTGCCAAAGCACCTCAAACCCAAAAATCATCACAAAGGAGAATGAAAATGTTTGTAGATTACACAAAAATAATAATTAAATCAGGAGACGGAGGCAACGGAGCAGCAACATTTAGAAGAGAAAAATACGTTGCTGCAGGAGGGCCTGACGGAGGAGACGGTGGAAAAGGTGGAGACATCTACTTTGAAGCTGATAAAGACAAAAACACATTAATAGATTTTAGATATAACAAAAAGTTTAAAGCTGGAAATGGAGAAAATGGAAGCGGTAAAAACTGCTATGGAAAATATGGAGAAGACTTAATCATTAAAGTACCAGTAGGAACTGTTATTAAAGATGCACAAACAGGTAAAATTGTAGCAGACCTAGCAAAAATCGGTCAAAAAGAATTAATACTAAAAGGTGGACGTGGAGGAAGAGGAAATATGCATTTTGCGACAGCAACAAGACAAGCTCCACGTTTTTCAGAAGATGGAGAAAAAGGTGAAGAAAAAGAAATAATTCTCGAACTAAAACTATTAGCCGATGTAGGACTACTAGGCTTTCCAAACGTAGGCAAATCAACTTTTCTTTCTACAGTAACAGAGGCACGCCCTAAAATAGCAAACTATCACTTTACAACATTAGAGCCAAACTTAGGTGTTGCTACAGTAAATGGTGAAAGTTTTGTAATAGCTGACATACCAGGAATTATAGAAGGTGCAAGCGAAGGTGTAGGACTTGGAATTCAGTTTTTACGCCATGTAGAAAGAACAAGACTTCTACTTCATTTTATAGATGTATCAGGCTTAGAAGGCAGAAACCCATTAGAAGATTACCACTCAATAAATGAAGAACTAAAAAAATATAGTGAAAAATTAAGCAATAGAAAACAAATAATAGTTGCAACAAAAGCAGACATAATTCAAGATGAAGCAAATTACAATGAACTTGCTGAATTTGCCAAAAACAACAATATAGAGATGTATAAAATTTCATCAGTAACAGGTGAAGGAATACAAGAGCTATTAACAAAAATTGTAGAAGAATTGAAAATGCTACCAAAAGAAGAATTAATTGAATCAGAAGAAAGAGTAATATATACATTAAAAGATGACGAACCTGGATGGACAATAAGAAAAGAAAATGATGAATTTATAATTGAAGGAAAAGCAGTAGAAAAATTAATGGGAAGAATAAACATAGATGACAATGAATCTATGCATTATTTCCATAGACGCTTGAGAGAACTTGGCATTGAGGACAAGCTTAAAGAAATGCAGGTTTGTGAAGGTGATACAGTTATAATTGATGGATACGTGTTAGAGTGGTTTGAATAAAGTAAAAAAAATATAAACTTTTGTTTGACATTCGAATGTTTGTGTGATATGATGATGGCAAAATAAAAAGAGGGAGAGATGAAAATGGGAAGAAGACCTTCAGAAATCAATAAAAGAGAGAAAGCAATACTAAAATTTATTGAAAAACAAATAATGACAGATGGTTATCCACCATCAGTAAGAGAAATCGGAACAGCAGTAGGACTAAGCTCAACAGCAACAGTACATGGATACTTAGAAAAATTAGAACAAAAGGGATATATCAAAAAACAAGATAAAAAAGGAAGAACATTAAAACTATTAAAAGGCGCTGGAGGAGAAACAAAAATAAAATCTAGCAAAGACTTTTATACACAAAAAGAATTAGTTGATGTTCCAATAGTTGGTAAAATTACAGCAGGAGAACCTATTTTAGCAGTTGAAAACATTACAGACACATTCCCAATACCAATAGACTTTGTAGGAAACTCAGAGAGTTTTATGCTTACAGTTAGAGGAGAAAGTATGATAGAAGCAGGAATATTAGATGGAGACTATATTCTTGTAAAAAAACAAAGTGACGCACGTAATGGAGAAATAGTAGTTGCGCTAATTGAAGATGAAGCAACAGTTAAAACTTTTTATAAAGAAAAAGACCATATACGCCTTCAGCCAGAAAATTCTAGCATGGACCCTATAATAGTACCAACATGTGAAATATTAGGAAAAGTAGCAGGTGTATTTAGAAAAATGTAATTTTGCTATATAATAAATGTATTTAAGGAGATAATTAATGGGCAGAAGAGAAAATAGAGAAGCAACTGCAAAATCAAAATTATTAATAAAAATACTAATAGTAGTAGTTGCTATTATTATAATAACATTTATAGGACTAAAAATATATAATAACATACGAAATGCAAGACCCAATAATGCAAATTTAGTAATAAACAACAACAATGTAACCTCAAAATTAAAAAAGGATGTAATAATAGAAAATGATACAGTCTACCTTTCTCAAGAAGACATAAAAAACTTTTTTGATAAATACATATATAAAGATGAAGAAACAAATCAAATAATCACAACTTACGAAAAGAAAATTGCAGCATTAAAATTAGACAGTAAAAAAGTAACAATAAATGGAGCAGAAAAACAAATCAATTCACAACTAAAACAAGAAAATGACACAATATATTTACCAATGACAGAGCTAGACGATGTATATAATGTAGAAATTACATATAATAATAACACAAATTTTGTAACAATGGACTCACTTGATAGAGAGCAAGTAAAAGCTTATGCTTCAAAAAATTTAAGTGTAAAAGAAAAACCAAGTGCATTTTCATGGATGACAGATAAAGTAAATAAAGGCAATTGGCTAATATTTGCATCAGACGCAAATGATGGATGGGCAAAAGTTCGCACGCAAAATGGCAAAGTTGGATATGTAAAAAAAGACAAATTAGCCAATTTTGATACAGTCAGAGAAAACATGAAAGAAGAAAAACAAATAGAAGGCAATGTAAATATTGCATGGGACTATTTTTCAGAATACAAACAAGCACCAAACAGAAATGGCACAAAAATTGATGGTATTAATGTAGTATCACCAGCATTCTTTATGGTTAATTCTAAAGGAGAATATCATGAAAATATAGGCAAAAATGGTGAAGCATACATAGAATGGGCAAAATCAAATGGTTATAAAGTATGGCCAATGCTATCATCAAATTCAAATGACGGTATAGACGTTAGATCTGAGATATTAAATAGCTATGAAAAAAGGCAAAAACTAATAGAAGTTATTGTTGATTCATGCGTAAAATATAAATTAGATGGTATAAATATTGATTTTGAGTATATGTATGAAAAGGACAAAGATGTTTTTTCAAGATTTATAATAGAACTAGAGCCACGAATGAGTGAAATAGGAGCAGTTTTATCTGTTGATGTTACTGCACCAGATGGAGCACCGACTTGGTCAATGTGTTTTGACAGAAATGTTATAGGAGACGTTGCTGATTATATTATATTTATGGCTTATGACCAAAATTCAGGTAAAAAAGTTGGTACTGGAGCTGGATACAATTGGGTAGAAACTAACTTGAAAAAATTTATTGAAACAGAAGAAATTAAACCTGAAAAAATTGTATTAGCGTGTGCATTTTACTCAAGATTATGGACTGAAAACGGAGATGATATTTCTAGCAATATTGTAAACATGAAAGACATTAACAAAGCTATACCTTCAAATGTTGAAAAAAAGTGGGATGATACACTTAAACAAGATTATGTTGAATACACAGAAAAGAATGCTACTAAAAAAATGTGGATTGAAGATGAAAAGTCAATTAAAGAAAAATTAAATTTAATTTCACAATATAAACTTGGTGGAATTGCTTCTTGGGAAATAGACAGAGCTTCAAATGAGATTTGGGACATAATCAAAAGTGGATTAAATAAGTAAACACAATAAAAGATGTTTTATAATTGGAATTATAGAACATCTTTTATTGTGTTTTTGTAAGTGAATTCAAATTTTAGAATGAGTAATTACAGGCAGCTCCAAGCTATAATTAATCATTTTGAAATACCGCGTAAGCGACCAAACGAGCGGAGCGAGTGCGATTGGAGCAAGCTACAGACTAGTTTATTATAATTCGTAGCTTGCGACACACAAGGTATAAAAAATGATTAATTATAGCTTGGAGCTGCCTGTAATTATTCATTCTAAATTTGTTTTAGCTTCATATAATCTAGCAAGAGGTGATTACTATAAAAGCATTTTTTGTAAAAGAAGCTGACAAGCTTAATATATTAAAACATATATTTAATGTTATAGATATACATAACAATGAATTAATAATGCAACCATTAAAAGATAATTTGAAACAAAGGAAGATAAATAGAATTACAAGAAAAATAGTGAAAATTTGTAAAAAGAAAAATGTAGCAAGCATAGTGCTAAGTAAAAGATTAAAATCAAACCAAGAATTAGTAAATGAAATAATTGAAAATAATATACACGTTTTTAATGGCAGATGGCTATTTAATTATATGGCTTATGATGCAGTAGAGTACATATTACAACAAAATGGAAGAAAAAAAGAAAAAACCGAAATTTCGATACTTACAAATAATTTAACACATCCTTCAATAGAAACAATAAAAATGCTAGTCAAAGAGTATAAAAGAGTTAATGTAGTAACAAACAATATTGATAAGTTTAAATATTTGGAAAATAAAATTTATAATGAATATGGAATTATGATTACTGTAACAAATAATAAAAGAAAAAGTTTACAAAAATCGGAAATTATTTTAAATTTTGATTTTTCAAAAGAACTACTGAATAAATATAATATCTATGATGAGGCTATTATAATAAATATACAAGGTAATATGAAGATTACAAAAAAGAGATTTAATGGACTTAATTTAAATGATTATGAAATATGGTCCACAAAAGCGTATGATTATTTTGAAATAGGTAAAATAAATGATTTTGATTTAAAGGATTTACTTGAAGCTGAACTTTATAGAAGAGATTCTTTTTATAATATAAGGCAAGATATAGTGAAGGGACATTTTAAAATTAAAAACCTTTCTTGAAAACATGTTACAGTTTAGACTAGATTATAATCATTTCCGCCTAAATGTTGATATATAAATATATTTTGAACAAAACATAGCTGGGGCCTTCCTACGGGTCTTGTTCTTAACAATATATTTATATATCAGCATTTAGGCTACTCTATAAAAGTTTAGTCTGAACAGTAACGAAAACATCAAGTTTTTTGCACTAAAGTCTTTTAATTTATAAAAAAATATTATATAATAATGGGGTCAAGGAGGAGAAACCAATGGCTGATAATAGAAGAGATAGAGGACGCAGTAAAAAAACAAACATAAGACATAGAAGTAGTAGTGCAAAAACTAGAGCAACAAGTAATGAGCGTAGAAGAAAAACAACAAGAACAAATAATAGTACTACAAAGAAGAAAACAACAAGAAATCCTAAAAACGAAACAGTAATCTCAAAAAGAGAAGAAAGAAATGCAAAAGGAAAGAAAAAAACGAAGAAGAATGGAAAACTAAAATTTAAATACAAACATCCAAAATTATCATTACTAATAAAACTAATGATAATACTAATTCTATTATTAACTGTAGTTGCAACAGGAATAGTAGTAGGGTATGTATTTGGATTTTTTGGTGACGACTTTACAATAGACGAAAAAGAACTAAAAATAGCAGCATCTAATTCTGTGGTGGTAAATAGTGAAGGTGCAGTTCTTGCAGACTTAAGTGGTGACGAAAAAAGAAAAATTATATCTTTAGATGAAATGGCAGATTATTTACCAAAAGCCTATGTAGCAATTGAAGATGAAAGATTCTATCAACATCATGGTATAGACATAAAAAGAACAGGAGGAGCTATATTTACTTATATTTTCAAAAAGAATGATTCATCTTATGGTGGTAGTACAATAACACAACAGTTAGTAAAAAATATTACTAAAGAAAGTGATAAATCAATACTTAGAAAAGTAAAAGAATGGTCAAAAGCTTATCAAGTAGAAAAAATTCTATCTAAAGAAGAAATTCTTGAACTTTATCTAAACATATTATTTGTAGGCGGAACAAATTATGGTGTAGAACTAGGAGCAGAACATTACTTCAATAAAACAGCAAAAGACCTTGACCTAGCAGAATGTGCCTTTTTAGCAGGAATTAATAACTCACCAAACGCATATAATCCTTATGATACAAATAAGGACAATACAGAAACAATAAAAAAGAGAACAAAAACAGTACTTAAAAAAATGAAAGACACAGGAGCAATAACAAATGAAGAAGAATACAATCAAGCAGTAGCAAAAGTAGATGAAGGATTAAAATTTGAAAAAATGCCATCTAAAGGAAACTTATATTCATACCATACAGATGCATTATTAACCCAAGTTATAGAGCAAGTTGCAGAAGAAAAGGGAATATCAAAACAACTTGCAGAAAACTATGTATATAGTAGTGGACTAAAAATATACTCAACAGAAAATGCAGAAATACAACAAACAATGGAAGCAGAATTTGCAAAAACACAAAAATATTCACTAACATCAAGAAAAACAACAGATGAAGAAGGTAATAAAGCAACAAGTGAAGCTGCAATGGTTATTATAGACCATTCAACAGGTCAGGTACTTGGAACAGTTGGGGGACTTGGAGATAAATCACAATCAAGAGGACTAAACAGAGCAACACAAAGTAAGAGACAAACAGGCTCATCAATGAAGCCGATTGCAGATGTAGTACCAGGACTAGAAGAAGGAATAATAACAGCAGCAACAGAATATGCTGATTCTGAAACAGAATTTGCAGGAAATTATAAGCCTAAAAACTACAACCACTTTAGAGGGGTTATAACAGTAAGAGATGCTATAGAAACATCACAAAACATTCCATTTGTTAAAATAATGGCAGAACTTACACCAGCAAAATCTATGGAATATTTAAAGAAAATGGGAATAACATCATTAGATGATACACGAGACAATGTATTATCATTAGCTATTGGTGGTTTAACAAACGGTATTAGTCCATTAGAGATGGCTGCAGCGTATGCAGCAATAGCAAATGATGGAGTATATATTGAGCCAACATTCTATACAAAAGTAACAGATGTTAATGGAGAAACAGTATTAGAGCCAAAGCAAAAAACAGAAAGAATAATGTCTGAAGGAAATGCATATATAGCAAAAGACATACTTACAGCACCAGTAGTTGGAAGTAGCGGAACAGCAAAATATTGTGCAATTCCAGGAATAGAAACAGCAGCCAAAACAGGTACAACAAACAATGACTATGACAGATGGCTATGTGGATTTACACCATATTACACAGCAGCTACTTGGTATGGATTTGACGTAAATGAAGAAATAATATATAGTGGTACAAACCCAGCAGGACAAATATGGAGTAATATAATGAAACCAATACATCAAAATCTTCCAAATGCAGACTTTGTACGTCCTGATAATATTGTTGAAGCATCGGTATACTCTTCAGGAAGTGGTTCTAGATATACAGAAGTATTTGTACAAGGAACAGTTCCAGAAGAAGGCGAAGGAAAACGCTCAGGAGCTTATGAAATATGTACAGAATCAGGATTACGTGCAACAGAATTTTGCCCAGAAACTGAAACAAGATATTTTGGAACAGGGCGGAGTACCAAAAGAACAATTAAATTTATGGAAAACCACAGGATATGGAGGTTCAGGTAAAGGTTCAGCACCTACAGAAAAATGTAACATTCATACAAGAGAATCAGCTACAGAAACGAAACAAACTGAAACTACTAAAACTGAACAAAGCTCATCAAAACCTAAAATTGCATTAAGTGGAGGTTCAACTATTACTTTAAATGTAGGAGACACATATTCAGAACCTGGATATTCAGCATCAGATGACACCGATGGGGACATTACAGGTAAAGTTAAAGTAACAATACCAGGAGGTAAGGTAGATACATCATCCGCAGGTACTGTATATATAAAATATACAGTAATAAATTCATCAGGAAAAAAAGATACTGCAACCAGAACAGTTAAAATTGTAGGAAAAGCTAAGCCAGACCCAACACCAGAACCAGAACCAACGCCAGAGCCAGATCCATCAGAAAATGAAACAACACCATAAGTTTTTAAATAGCATTATCAAGGAGGAATAATGGAAATATATTTTTACAATACATTAACACATAAAAAAGAAGAATTTAAGCCAATTAATGAAGAGAAAATAAAAATGTATAGCTGTGGACCTACGGTCTACAGCTATGCCCACATTGGCAATTTTAGAACCTATATTTTTATGGACAGCCTAAGACGAGTATTAAAATATAATGGATACAAAATGAAGCATGTAATGAATATTACAGACGTAGGACATTTAACTTCAGATGCAGACACAGGTGAAGACAAAATGGAAAAAGCAGCAAAAAAAGAAGGAAAAAATCCTCGTGAAATAGCAGAACACTATACTAATATTTTTATGAAAGACATAGAAAATCTAAACATAGATATGCCTGAAATCATAACAAAAGCTACAGACAATATTCCTCAAATGCTAGAAATGGTTCAAGAGATAGTAAAAAATGGTTATGGATATGAAACAAGCACAGGAATTTATTTTGATGTATCAAAGTTAGATAAATATCCAGTTTTATCAAACAATAGTGTAGAAGGGCAAGAAGCAGGAGCAAGAATAGAGGTAGATTCAGAAAAGAAAAACCCTTATGATTTTGCAATATGGATAAAAGCACCAGAAAATCACATAATGAAATGGGATAGCCCATGGGGTAAAAGCTACCCAGGTTGGCATATAGAATGTTCAGCAATGGGAAGACGTTATTTAGGAGAAAATTTTGACATCCACACAGGTGGAGTAGACCACATACCAATACATCACGAAAACGAGATAGCACAATGTAAAGGAGCATTTGGACATAATCCAGCATCATATTGGATGCACTGTGAATTCCTATTGGTGGACGGTGGTAAAATGTCAAAATCATTAGGCAATATTTATACTCTTGATCAATTACAAGAACAAGGCATTGAACCATTAGCATATAAACTATTTTGTTATAGTTCACATTATAGAAACAAATTAAACTTTACATTTGAAGGGGCAAAAGCAAACCAAATTTCATTAAATAGACTAAGACAAGGATATGCAAACCATAAAAATGGAGAAGAAAATGTTGATGAAAGCACTATTAAAGAATTTGAGAAAAGATTTCATCAAGCAATAAATGATGACCTAAATATGCCACTTGCAATGGGAGTTGTTTGGGAAGTAGTACGCTTTGAAAAAAAATCACCAAAACTTGCAGAATTACTATTAAAATTTGATACTGTTTTGGGATTAAAAATAGACGAGAATCCTCAGCAACAAACTGAATCAATCCCAGAAGAAGTTCAAAAAATTATAGAAGAAAGAAACCTAGCAAGAAAAGAAAAAAATTGGGCAGAATCAGATAGATTAAGAGATAAATTACAAGAATTAGGATATACAGTTAAAGACACAAAAGAGGGAACAGAAATAAGCAAAACTTAGAAAAATTAATAGGTGATGTAAATGATAAATTTCAAAAAAGAAATAGCAAAACAAATAAGTAAAAATGTAGACATTTCTGCAGAACAAATAGAAACATATATAGAAGTACCAAAAGATAGTAGCAAAGGCGACTACGCATTTCCATGCTTCAGACTAGCAAAAGAGTTAAAAA
Source organism: Clostridia bacterium (assembly GCA_017511265.1). GTDB lineage: Bacteria > Bacillota > Clostridia > TANB77 > CAG-508 > CAG-269. Next base: position 16,514 of record JAFWKV010000039.1, read on the forward strand.
AATCACCACAGATAATAGCACAAGAAATAGAACAAAAATTACAAATAGATCAGAAAGTAATGGAAAAAGCAGAAGTTGTAGGAGCATACATAAACTTCTATATAAATAAACAAACACTTGCAAAAGAAATAATCGATGGTTTTCAAACGGAAGAAATTGCCGATGAGGACGGAGAAAGCGATGCTTTGGGGACGGAGGAAAAAGTATCACCTTCGCCCGAAGGTGATACTTTTTCCTCCGTCCCCAAAGCATCGCTTTCTCCGTCTACAAAAATAGAACAGAACATAGTTATAGATTATTCAGCACCAAATATAGCAAAGCCATTCCATATAGGGCATTTGCGTTCAACAGTAATAGGACAAGCATTATATAACATATACAAATATTTGGGGTATAACGTAACTGGAGTAAACCACTTAGGTGACTATGGAACACAATTTGGCAAAATGATAGAAGGCTACAAAATGTGGGGAGACGAATACGACATAGAAAATGACCCAATAAACGAATTAACCAAAATATATGTACGCATAAATAATCTATGTAAAGAAGACGAAAATGTACTACAAGCATGTAGGGATAACTTCAAAAAGCTAGAAGATGGAGACGAATATTGTACTAAAATTTGGAACAAATTTAAAGAGCTAAGTTTAAAAGAATTTCAAAGGGTGTACGACTTGCTAGGAGTTACTTTTGACTCATACAATGGAGAAGCATTTTACTCAGACAAAATGGATGAAGTAGTAGAATTACTAGAAAAAGCAGGAGTATTAAAAGACTCACAAGGTGCAAAAGTGGTAGAAATGGAAGACAAAAATATGCCACCACTTATAGTCATTAAATCAAATGGTTCTACAACTTATGCAACAAGAGACTTGGCAGCAATACTATATAGAGCAAGAACGTATGACTTTACAAAAGATTTATATGTTGTTTCTTATGAACAAACATTACACTTTAAAGAATTATTTGAAGTTGCAAAATATTTAGGATTAGATGAAAAATACTTAAAAGGTTTAGAACATGTTCCATTTGGCATGGTACAATTAAAAAGCGGGAAAATGTCAACAAGAGAGGGCAATGTAATAAAACTAGAAGACCTATTAAACGAAGCAATAAGCAGAGCTAAAAACATAATAGAGCAAAAAAATCCAGACTTAGAAAACAAAGAAGAAGTAGCACAAAAAGTAGGAATTGGAGCAATTGTATTCAATGACCTAGCAAATAGCAGAATAAAAGATGAAATATTTGACTGGGACGAAATACTAAACTTCCAAGGAGAAACAGGGCCATATATACAATATACGTATGTTAGAACAAAAAGTGTTGTAGAAAAGGCTGGTGGAGTTCCTGCTGTAGATAGCATTAATTCTGAATATTTAATTGATGAGTATTCAACAAATATTTTAAAACTTATTTATAATTTTGAAGATGTTTTAGTACAAGTAACAGACAAAAATGAGCCTTCAATTTTGTCAAGGTATTTAATTGACCTTGCAAAGGCATATAGCTCTTTTTATAATGAAAATAAAATTATAAATGATGATAAAGATATTCAAAATGCTAGGGTTTATTTGACTTTTATGGTTGGCACGGTATTAAAAACTGGTGCACAATTATTGGGAATACAAATGCCTGATAAAATGTAGAAAGGAAAGTAGTAACAAATGGGAAATGGTAAATTAATAGTTGCAATAATAATTGTATTACTTTTAATAGGAGGGCTTGTTGGTGGATTTTTATATATGCAAAATAATAGTAAGCAAGCAGGAATTTTACAAGAAGAAATGACTAAACTTGCAGAATCAGATTTTTTAAATGAAGAAATAGATATGAATATAAAATCAGGCGGAGATTATGGTAAGGTAGAAGAAGCAGTAAAAGAATATTTAAATGGTGTAAAAACAACATATAATGACTTGAAAACATTTTGCAATAATGAAGATGTTACAAAAATATTGTCACCAGAAAATATATCAGCAGATGAAGCAGAATTAACAGTAGTACAACAAAAGGTAGATGAATATAACCAAAAGCTAACACAACTAACCAATAGTGTTGCATCAATTGCAAGTGAAGATGAAATATTAAAAACAATAGAAAGCAAAGAAGTAAGAGACAATTACATAGACGTATACAAAAACATAATGTTAAATGAAGCTGTTCAAGCTAAGCTGACATCTATACAACAAAAAGCAGAAAATGAACAGTTAAAAGCAAAAGAAAAAATAGAAGGACTAGAAAAAGTTGTAGAATTTCTACAAAAAAACAGTAAATACTGGGAAGTAAATGATGGAAAACTACAATTTACAAATGTAAACAAACTAGGAGAATACTATCAATTATTAAATGGAGCGGAACAGTAAAATGTTTTTAATAAATAAAATTACCAAAAAGCAAATAATATATGCCATCTTAATTTTAATTTGGATGGCAATTGTATTTGCTTTTTCAAATCAACCAGCTGACAATTCAAGTCAAAGTAGTGGCAGAATAACAGAAATAGTAATGAAAATTATAGCTAAAGAGCCAGCAAAAAGAACACAAGAATTAACTGATATGGTGGAAACAATTGTTAGAAAGACGGCACACTTTTCACTATATGCAGTAGGAGGCTTTTTAATGGCAGGCTTAGTTAATACAACAAAAGTATCTAATAAAAAATTAATTATTTATGCAATATTTTTTACTACTTTGTATGCCTGTACAGATGAAATACATCAACTTTTTGTAGACGGCAGATCAGGAGAAATACGTGATGTACTTATTGATGGAACAGGTGCAACACTTGGTACGATGCTATATTTGTTAACAAAAAAATAAGGAGGAAAAGAACATGTCAATTCTTTTAACAGGTGGCACAGGATATATAGGAAGCCACACAGCAGTAGAGTTAATAAATAAAGGTTATGATGTAGTTATAGTAGATAACCTTTCAAATAGTAAAAAAGAAGTTATAGGAAAGATAAAACAAATAACAGGAGTAGAACCTAAATTTTATGAAGTAGACGTATTAAACAGAAAAGCACTAGAGCAAGTATTTGAAGAAAACAATATAGAAGCGGTAATCAACTTTGCAGGATACAAAGCAGTAGGAGAAAGTGTACAAAAGCCATTAGAATATTACCAAAACAACATAACAGGATGTGTAACATTATTACAAACAATGAAGAAATACAATGTAAAAAAATTCATATTCAGCTCATCTGCAACAGTATATGGAGACCCAGAAGTCATTCCAATAACAGAAAAGTGCAAAACAGGAGGAACAACAAACCCTTATGGAACAACAAAGCTATTTATAGAACAAATTCTTAAAGACTTATATAACTCAGACAACACATGGGATATATGCATATTAAGGTACTTTAACCCAGTAGGAGCACATGAAAGTGGATTAATAGGCGAAGAACCACAAGGAATACCAAACAATTTAATGCCATATATAGTAAGAGTAGCAAATGGAACATTAAAAGAACTATCAGTATTTGGAAATGACTATGATACAAAAGACGGAACAGGAGTAAGAGATTACATACATGTAGTAGATTTAGCAAAAGGACATGTATGTGCATTAGATAAGCTAAATAAAGAAAATGAAGGGCTATACATATATAACCTAGGAACAGGTAATGGATATAGTGTATTAGAAATGGTACAAGCTTTTGAAAAAGCAACAGGCAAAAAAGTGCCATATAAAATAACTCCAAGAAGACCAGGAGATATTGCAACATGTTATGCAGACCCTGCAAAAGCAAAGCAGGAGCTTGGCTGGGAGGCTACTAAAACTTTAGAAGATATGTGTAGAGACTCTTGGAGGTATATAGAAAAGAATTAAAAAGTGCCTGCTAAAAATGTTAAAAAGTGTCGACTAATATTATTAAAAAGTGCCTATTAAACATTGACTTTTATAAGAGATATAGAGGAATACGAAACAGGAAAAGACATTTTATCAAGTAGAGATACTGTTAGTGATTATTTAGATGTTTTAGATAGACTACACTTAATAGAAAATCAAGAAGCATATGGAGAAAATTATCGTTCACCTAAAAGAGTAGGTAAATCACCTAAAAGACACCTTACCGATCCATCACTATCATGTGCATGTTTAGGATTAACCCCAGAAAAACTTCTAAAAGATTTTAATACTTTTGGACTTATGTTTGAGGCACTTGTGGAAAGAGACTTACGAATATATATGGATTACTTAGATGGACATCTATATCATTTTAGAGATAATGTAACAGGATTAGAAGTTGACTCAATTTTAGAATTTTCAGATGGAGATTATGCAGCTGTAGAAATAAAATTAGGCTATACACAAGTTGATGATGCAAAGAAAAGTTTAATGAGTTTTTACGAAAATATGATAAAAAAACCAAAATTTATGTGCATTATAGTAGGAAAATGCCCTGCTGTAATAAAAGATCCTGAAACAGGTATTTATATAGTGCCAATTACTGCACTGAAACCGTAAAAGATAATAAGGAGGAAATAGCAACAAAAACCTTAGAAGACATGTGTAGAGACTCTTGGAGGTATATTGAAAATACCCAAAAATAAATTTTTTTATAAAAATAAAATCTCAAAAAAGTCAAGTTATTTCGTTTTTGCGAAATAACTTGACTTTTTTGAATCAATATACTATAATTAGTATAGGTGATGAAAATGTTAAAAAGAGAAATGTATTTATCAAGAATAAGAGGATTTTATGACAGCGACCTTATAAAAATTTTAGTAGGAATACGAAGATGTGGAAAGTCTGTAATATTAAAACAAATAATGAATGAACTAAAAGAAAAGAATATAGACGAAAAACATATTATATACGTAAATTTCGAACTTATAGAATTTGAAGAACTACAAGATTACAAAAAACTAAACACATATATAAAAGAAAGAATAAAAGACAGCAAAAAATACTATGTATTTTTAGATGAAATTCAAAAAGTAGAAAAATTTGAAGATGTAGTAAATTCATTAAGAGTATCTGTAGAAAATATAAGCATATTTATTACAGGATCTAACAGCAAACTGTTATCAAACGAACTATCAACAGTTTTATCTGGAAGGTATGTATTATTTAACATATACCCATTAAGCTATAAAGAATTTATAGAAATAACTAAAAAAGAAGCAAGATCAGAAGAAACTTTTTGGGATTTTGTTAAATGGGGAGGATTACCTAACAGAACACAATTCACAGACGAAAACAATATAAAAGATTATTTGCATAGTGTATTTGATTCAATTATATTAAGAGATGTTGTTGAAAGGCTAGGACTAAAAGACACACTATTATTTGACTTGCTATTACAATATATTGTAGACACTACAGGTCGTCAATTTTCTGCAGAAAATGTTATGAAATTTTTGAAAAGTGAAGGAAAGTCTGTATCTACAGAAACATTATATATGTATTTAGATGCATTATGCAAAGCACTAATGATAAAGAAAATATACAGATATGATATTCATGGAAGAGCAATTTTAAAAACTTTAAACAAATACTATATGACAGATTTAGGAATAGCTCAAATAAAAAACAACAATTTTGAAATAAACAAAAGCTTCGCAATAGAAAATGTGGTATATAACGAATTGCTAGAAAGAGGATATGATGTTTATATAGGAAAAACCAAAAATGGAGAAATAGACTTTATAGCAACAAAAACAGACGAAAAACTCTATTTTCAAGTAGCATATCTGTTACAAAATGACAAAGTTGAAAATAGGGAATTTGGTGCTTATAAAGAAGTTGACGATAATTACCCTAAATATGTTCTTTCATTAGATAAAGCAGATCTTTCAAGAGATGGAATTATTCATAAAAATATAATTGATTGGTTATTAGAAAAATAAAAATGAAACGAGGTATATAACAAATGGAAAATAACAAAAAAAAAGGAAGCTCAGTAATAGGCTTTTTAGCCATAGCATTCATAATACTAGGCATAATAGCATTCATAATGTCAGGAAGCGAAAAAGACACAACAAAAGTAGCAGGAGAAATAAGCAAAAAGCCAAACACATGGTATTACAATCAACTAGACAACGGATACAAAAAATACGGAAAATACATATACGAAAAACTATACCAAAGCAAAGACGAATTAAGAAGCGGACATGCCACAATATACCTAGACGACTACTTCTCAAGCATACTAGAAGACAACTATGATGAAGGACAAAAACACCTAGAAACAAGCATATTCATGGCAAAAAATGCAATGGAGTGGGATAACCCAGACATATTCTATGTAGACTACAACAAAATGGAAGGTAATCTAATAAAAAGTGATAAATATAGAGTAACACTAAATAGTAAAGAAAACGAAAACTACTACATAGATGGAATCACATCAAAAGAACAAGTAACAAAAATGGAGCAAGAAATAAAAAATGCAACATCACAAATAATGAGTGAACTAAAATCACTAAACAATGACTATGACAAAATAAAAAGAGTACATGATTATTTAATAGAAACGATAGAATATAAAGATGGCGAAAATGCACACAACATATACGGAGCATTAGTAAATAAGAAATGTGTATGTGAGGGGTATGCGAAAGCATTTCAATACTTTATGAATGAACTAAATATTGAATCTGTATATGTAACAGGAAATACAAATGGAGCTATTTGGTCATTTGATAAAAACCATGCATGGAACTATGTAAATTTAGATGGAAAATGGTATGCAGTAGATACAACATGGAATGATGCTGAAAATAAACAAAATGAATACTTTTTAAGAGGAAAAGAAAGAATTGAAAAAGACCATACCACAGCAAACACATTAGGAGATTTAATAATGTATACAGGTATAAAAAGCCTTAACACAAAAGTGAACAAAGAAGAAAGCATTACATATCCAACTTTAAGTGAAACTGACTATCAAAATAGATAACATATAAGCAAAAATATACGGATATAATGAGTGTGGAAGAAATTGACTTCAAAAAAACTAAAAAAATTGCCGAATTTTGTTGAAATGTACGTAAAAAAATGGTACAATAGAAAAGAAGGTTTGAAAAATAAATATTATAGGGGGAATTATTAATGAGGGGTACAATAACACAAGATGTTGTTACAGATACTTTAGTTCTAAATCCCGATGTTGAATTAATCGAAGAAAAAAGAATTGATTCAGAATTTGAAGCTACTAACATAACAGCTTTAGAAGTTTACCACAGAGAAAGCAAAATACAAAAATACATAAACTTAATTTTAAAAAGAATTATAGACATTATAGGAGCAATAGTAGGTATAATATTTTTAATTCCACTAACACTTATAGTATTTTTAGCAAATATAATTTCAGGAGATTTTGGACCTCTATTTTATTCACATAAAAGAATAGGAAAAAACGGAAAGCATTTTAAAATGTACAAATTTAGAAGTATGTGCATAGATGCGGATGTAAAACTTAAAGAATTATTGGAGAATGATGAAGAAGCAAGAATCGAATGGGAGAAAAATCAAAAACTAAATAATGACCCTAGAATAACAAAAATGGGAAAAATTTTAAGAAAAACAAGTTTAGATGAATTTCCACAATTTATAAATGTACTTAAAGGAGAAATGAGCTTAGTAGGACCAAGAGCAGTAGTAGATGGAGAAATTGAAAAATTTGGAATAGTAAAAGAAAAAGTTCTTTCTGTAAAGCCAGGTATTACAGGATATTGGGCAGCAAATGGAAGAAGCGATACAGATTATGATGAAAGAGTTGTAATGGAATCAATATATGTAAATAAATTCTCAATAATTGAAGACATAAAGATTTTACTTAAAACAGTAGAATCTGTTGTGAAAATGAAAGGTGCTGTGTGATAGAATTAAGAAATATAAAAAGAGTTAGTAATTGAGGGAGAATGTATTTCTGCCTCAATTATTATGCTAAATATTTTATATGTTAAATGTAGAAAAAAGTTGAAATCTTGTTTGAGGTATGTTATACTTTTAATGTTCTATATAAAAGAAAAAGGAAGGAATGTGTATAATGGAAAAAGAGCCAATTAGAATTGCTCAAATAATGGGAAAATGGCTTGGAGGTGGAGTAGAAGCTGTAGTAATGAATTATTATAGAAATATCGATAGAAACAAAATACAGTTTGATTTTATATGTGATGATGACTCTACTGATATTCCTTATAAAGAAATAGAACAATTAGGGGGGAAAGTTATTCTAATACCTCCATATCAAAAAGTATTCAAATATCATAATAAATTAAAAAGAGTGTTAAAAGAAGAAAATTATAAAATAGTACATTCACATATTAATACATTATCTGTATTTAGCTTGTGGGCAGCAAAAAGTGCAGGAGTACCAGTTAGAATAGCACACAGCCATAGCACAACAAATAAAAAAGAAAAAAAGAAAAATTTGTTAAAACAAGTATTAAGACCTTTTAGCAAAGTATTTGCAACTGAATATATGTGTTGTTCAGAATTATCTGGAAGATGGTTGTTTGGAGACAAAGAGTATGATAAAGGCAATGTGTATTTACTTAATAATGCAATAGATTTAAATAAATTCAAATATGATGAAAAAGTAAGAATAAAAAAAAGAAAAGAACTAAACATAGATGAAGATACATTGGTCATTGGTCATATAGGAAGATTTGTAGAACAAAAAAATCATAGATTTTTAATAGATACATTTAATGAGATATATAAGAAAAACAGTAATTCATTGTTATTGCTTGCAGGACAAGGTCCATTAGTAGATGAAATGAAAGAAAAGGTAAAAAAACTAGACTTAGAAAATAATGTTAGATTTTTAGGACAAAGAAATGATGTAAACGAATTATATCAAGCATATGATATCTTTTTACTACCATCTTTATATGAGGGCCTACCTGTGGTTGGGATTGAGGCACAGGCAACGGGAAATCTATGCTTTTTATCTGATGATATGACCAAAGAAACAAAAATACTGGATTCAACAGTATTTATGTCATTAGAAAATACAAAAGAACAATGGGCAAATAAAATACTTGGTGAGGCTAAGGAATATAAAAAACACGATACTACAGATGAAGTATCAAAATATGGTTTTAACATTAAGAAAGAAGTTAGTAAACTAGAAAATGAATATGTTAAGTACTTAAACAAAATATAATGGAAAGGTGACATTATGAAAAAAGTAGGCATTGTATCATGTTATTTTAAAAATAACTATGGAAGTATGCTTCAAGCATTTGCTACTAAAAAAATATTAGATAACAACAATATACCTAATGAAACAATTAATATAGATGATAATATCGATTTTAAAAAAGGAAAAAGACAATATTATTTGTCGCAAATATTTAATTTTAAATTTATTAAATCAAAAATTGGTATGATAAAAATGAAATTTGACACTAAATTAAACAAAAAATTAGGTAAAAATGTGTCAATAAGAAATAAAAAATACAAAGAATTTAGAAATGAGTTTAATTTATCAAGAAGCAGTAATACATATAATGATTTAAGAAAACTAGCAGAAGAAAGATATTCTGATATAGTAGTTGGTTCTGATCAATTATGGTTACCAGTAAATGTTATTGCAGATTACTATACTTTAAATTGGGTTCCAGATAATATAAATAAAATATCATATTCAACAAGTTTTGGAGTATCTACTATTCCAGATAAATATAAAGATTTATATAAAAAATTTTTACAAAGAATTAATCATATATCAGTTAGAGAAAACACAGGAATTAAATTAGTGAAAGATATAGCGAATTTAGATGCAAAATTGGTATGTGATCCAACTATTCTTTTAACTAAAGAAGAATGGGATGAAGTTGCAACAAAAGATAGGATAATAAAAGATAAGTATATTTTATGTTATTTTTTAGGAAAGAATATAGAACATAGAAAATTTGCAGAAAGATTAAGAGAAAAAACTGGATATAAAATAGTATCATTAAATCATGCAGACGAATATGTTAAATATTCAGATATATTTGCTGACATTACACCATATGATATAGGACCAAAAGAATGGATAAATCTTATAAAAAATGCAGAAATAGTATGTACCGATTCTTTTCATGGAACTGTATTTTCATTAATATATAATAAAATATTTTTCAACTTTAGAAGATATAAGGCAAATAGTATAGCTTCAACTAATTCAAGACTTGATTCATTATTAAAAATAGTTGAAATAAGTGATGAAAGAATACTAACTGGATTAGAAGATGTTGACAAAGTATTAGATTACAAAATAGACTTCGAAAAAGTAAATAAAAATTTAAATATTTTTAGAAAACAATCAAAAAAATGGCTTTTAAATTCTATTACATGGAAAGATGATAACTTAAAATACATAAATATTACTTCAAAAGAAGACTGTTGTGGTTGTACAGCCTGTGCAAATATATGTCCTAAAGGTGCAATTACAATGAAAGAAGATAATGAAGGATTTTTATACCCAACTATTGATAAAGAAAAATGTATACAATGTGGTTTATGCAAAAAAATATGTCCGATATTAAATAAACAAAAATTTAATGATTTTAAACAAAAAGCATACTTATTTCAAAACAAAAATGAAGAAACTAGAAAAGATTCAACATCTGGTGGATTTTTTAGTGCTATAGCAGAATATGTGATAAAGAACAATGGGATAGTTATTGGAGCTTCATTTGATGAAAATTGGAAGGTAAAACATACAGAAGCAAGGAATATAGAAGAAATTAGTAAATTTAGAAAATCAAAATATGTTCAAAGTGATTTAAGAGATATTTATAAAAAAATAAAAGGATATTTAAATAAAGATAAAATGGTATGTTTTAGTGGAACACCATGTCAAATTGCTGGATTAAAAGCATTCTTACAGAAAGATTATGATAAATTAATAACAGTTGATATAATGTGCCATTCAGTTCCATCACCTTTATATTTTGAAAAATACAAAAAATATATATGTGACAAATTAAATGCAAAAAAAATTCTCGATATAAATTTTAGAGATAAAAGTAAGTATGGATATAAATATTCATTGATGACTATAAAAACTGACAAAGGTACATATAGTGAAGGAATTGATACAGATCCATATTTAAGAGCATTTTTTAAAGATTTTTCTGTAAGACCATCATGTTATAATTGTAAGTTTAAAACTCAAAAAAGAGTAAGTGATATTACAATTTGGGATTGTTTTAACATAAATGAAATTGATAACTCTTTTAATGATGATAAGGGAACTACAAGAATTTTAATCCAATCACAAAAAGGCTTAAATAACCTGAATAAATTAAAGAATCATAAACATAAAGAAATAGATATTGAAATTGCAACAAATAAAGTACGAGAAATGACTAATAGTGTAAGATATAATAATAAAAGAAATGATTTTTTTAAGGATATAAATGATAAAAAGAACGAGGATGAATTAATAAATAAATATTTTCCTATTACATTAAAAACTAAATTAAACAGTATGATTAGAAAAATATTAAGTATTACAGGCTTATATGTAAATGTTAAAACAATATTAAAAAAACTACTAAGAATATAAAGAAGAAACTCAAAAAAGGAGAGATTAAATGAATGAACCTATTAAAGTTTTATACTTTGTTGACAGAATGCTAAGAGGCGGGATTCAAAGCCTAGTAATTGACTGGGTATCTAGATTTGATAAAGATAAAATTCATGTTGATTTTTTACTATTAGATGATGGTAAAAAGTATGAACTTGAAGATACCTTGAAAAAGATAGGGTGCAATGTATATAAACTAAGTGGAATTTGGGTAAAAAATCCTATAGACTTTATTAGAGAAGCTAAGGCTTTGGACAAATTCTTTAAAGAACATCATGACTATAAAGTTGTTCATATGCATTCATCTAGTAAGAACTATATGGTATTGAAATATGCAAAAAAATATGGAATACCAGTAAGAATTGCACATTCACATAATATTGATTTTCAAACAAAAAATAATATAAAAAAAATGTATGGAAAAATATTAAAAAGAAAATTACTAAAATACTCAACAGATTATTTTGCTTGTGCTGAAATAGCTGGAGAGTGGCTTTTTGGAAAAAAAAATGTAAAAAATGGTAAAGTAAAGATAATTCATAATGCAGTAGATTATAATAAATTTGAATTTAATCAAAACATAAGAGATAAAATTAGAAAAGAATTTAATATTAATCAAAATGAAAAACTATATGGTAATGTTGGAAGATTTTCAAATCAAAAAAATCATATTTTTTTGATTGATATATTTTATGAAATACATCAATTAGATAAAAATACTAAATTAATTCTAGTAGGTGAAGGAGAAAAAAAAGAAGAAATAAAAAATAAAGTCAAATCATTAAATCTTACAAAATATGTTATATTTGCAGGATTTAGAAAAGATGTTAATAGTATTATGCAAGCTATGGATGTATTTTTATTACCATCATTGTATGAAGGGTTACCAGTAGTGGGCATTGAAGCACAGGCTGCTGGACTACCAGTATTTACATCCAAAGATGTTGTAACAAATGAATTGAAAATTGTGGAAAATGTAGAATTTATATCTCTTGAAAAAAGTGCAAAGGAATGGGCAGAAATCATAATGAATAGAGATTTAATACGAAAAAATACTAAAAATCAACTAAATAAGGCTGGATATTTTATAGAAAATTCAGTAAATGAATTAACAAATTATTATTTAAAATAATCAAAGGAAAAGGTATTAATATGAATATAAGTATTTGTATTGGGTTGGTAATATTAATATTATATTTTATAACATATGGATTAATTAAAAATAAAGAAAAAAGAAATAAAATATTTCTTTTATTATCATTTGTTTTCTTGTTTATAATACTTGAAATTAGAAAGCCAATTTCTGATTTAGAATATTTTATAACAATTTTTAAGAACATGGGTGGAGATTTTTCAAATTTATCTATGTCTAGATATGCATTTTTATATAGATTACTAAGTGTAATAGTTGGAAAAATATGGCTTAATGAAAGATTTTTTATTTTTATAGTTGATATTATTACTTTGGCTGGGCCATATTTTATAATAATAAAATACTCAAAGAATTATTTATTGGCAATATTGTTATTTATAGCTTTAGGAACATATTATATGCAATTTTTTATTATAAGGCAAGCTTTGGCTATATCATTTTTACTGTTTTCTATAAAATTTCTGAACGAAGACAAACCAATTAGATTTTTTGCGTTAGTTACTATTGCGGGCTTATTTCATACTTCAGCATTTGTATTTGCAATATTGTATTTATTGAAATATTTAAAAGTTTCGAGACAAACTTTTGTTTTTTGGGTGTTGATTTTTATAATTATCTTTATATTTAAAAGACAAATAGCTTTATTATTTGCAAGTTCTACAGATTATGCAGTTTATATAGGAACTAAATATGATGCAGCGAATGAAGGACAATGGAAACTATTGATATATATTTTACTTTTTGCATTTTGCTTTTTATTAAAAAGTGGATATGAAAAAGATAAATATTCACAGTTTTTCTTATCAGCAATGCTAGTAGCTATTTACTTTCAACTAATTGCAACAAGTAGTACAAGTTTTGTAAGAGTAGCAAATTATTTTTGTTTTCCGATATATATATTATCACCCAATGTTATTAAAAATTTAAAAGATAAGAGAACTAGGCAAATCATGGAGCTTGTTGTAATTTTCTGTTATTTTTTATTTGTTTTTATGGCAAATCCAATAAAGGGATATGAAATATTTTTTTAAAGAAAAGGTGATGTAAAAAATGAAAAATATAGGAATAATAGTAAAAAGTTTAAATGATGGTGGTGCAGAAAGAGCTGCAGCTAATTTATCTAAAGATTTATCAGAAAAATATAATGTGTATTTGATATTGTTTGATATAACTCAAATAGCTTATCCATATAGTGGAACAATTATAGATTTAAAAGCTCCTCCAACTAATTCTAAAATAAAAAAAATATATTATACAATAAAAAGAATATTAAAAGTAAGAAAAATTAAGAGAAAATATAATTTTAAAGCAACGATAAGTTTTATGTTAAATGCAAATATTATAAATGTTTTAACAAAACAAAAAGATAAGGTGATTACATCTGTAAGAAATACTATGTCTGAGCAAACAAAAACTAAACTTGAAAAAAAATTAATAATATGGACTGGGAAAAAAGCTGATATGACTGTATCTCTTTCTAATGGAGTAAGGGATGATTTGATTGAAAACTTTGGATATGAGCCAAGTAAAATTGTAACTATTTATAATTCTTGCGATAAAAATTTTTTTACAAGGGAAAATAAAGAATTAGATATTAAATTGAAGAAAATTGATTATAATAATCCGGTATTTGTCATGACTGGTAGACATACATATCAAAAAGGACAATGGCATGCACTAAGAGCTATTTCAATTGTAAAAAACAAATATCCATATATTAAATTATTATTTTTTGGAGAAGGAGAATTAACAAAGGATTTAAAAGTGTATTGCAAAAAGCTAAAAATTGATAATAATGTAGAATTTATGGGGTATGTTAAAAATTATCATAATGCATTAAATAATGCAACTGCTTTTTTATTTCCATCTTTATTTGAAGGGTTAGGGAATGTTCTTTTGGAGGCATTGGCTTGTGGAGTACCGATTATATCGACAAATTGTCCATTTGGACCTAAGGAAATTTTAAATCCAAATGGAACTGAAAGTAATAATAATTTTACTTTTGGTGAATACGGAATTCTTACACCTAACTTTTCAAAAAACGAGTTTAACGTAAACGATACTATATTGGAGAAAACAGATTATGTCTTTGCAAATGCAATGATTGAATTAATAGAAAATACAAATGAAAAAAATAAATATGAAAGAAAAAGTATAGAAAGAGCGAAAGATTTTTTACCTGAAAAAATAAAATATAAGTGGAACAAAGTCATAGAACAATAAGAATATAAAAAGTATAATCTTAAAATAAAATACAAACATTAAAAGAGCATATTGATTTTTTTAGATTAAGATGGGAGATAATAATGAATCAAAAAATAAAGAATATTATAAAAAAAACACCATTGGTACATATAATCAAGAACATAAAGAGAGGGATAATACTTTATAAAGTAAAAAAACATCAAAGCTATTCTTTCGAAAAAATAGAAAAGTGTATAAATAAAAAATATGCTAAATATAATAACGGAAAACATATTGATTGGGAAAATCCTATTACTTATACCGAGAAAATTAATGTATCGAAATTATATAATTCTTCAAGAATTAAAACGGAATTAGCAGATAAAATAACTGCTAGAAAATGGGTTGAGAGGAAAATAGGAGATAAATATTTAATACCATTATTAGGAGTATATGATAATTTTGATGATATTAATTTTGAAAAGTTACCAAATTCATTTGTTATGAAATGCAACCATGATTCTGGTAGTGCTACAATATGTAATAATAAAAAAGAGTTAAATTATAATAAATTAAAAAAAGACTATATTTTTTATTATAAAAGAAATTTATATGATTTGAATTTTGAAATGCATTATAAAGGAATAGAACCTAAAATACTCATAGAAAAAAATATGGGAAGCAATATCAATGATTATAAGTTTTTGTGTTTTGATGGAGAACCATATTATTGTTGGGTAGATGTAGATAGATTTCAAGGTCATAAAAGAAATATATATGATATGAATTGGAATCTACAACCATTTAATCAAGCAACATATGGTAATAGTACTAAAACAATAAAACAGCCACAAAAATTTGATGAAATGATTAATATATGCAAGATATTATCAAAAGGATTTGACCATGTAAGAGTGGATTTATATGATATAAACGGTTATATATTTTTTGGTGAAATGACTTTTACTAATGGCAATGGAATGGAAGCAATAATGCCAATAGAATATGATTATAAATTAGGTGAACTTTGGAAAAACTTTAAAAGTAATAGAAACCAATGTATTAACTAATGTTACGCTAGGAGAGAAGAATATATGGAGAAACAATATATATTTAGTTTTGTTATTTTAAATTATATTACTACAAAAGATACAATTGAATGCATAAAATCAATAAAGAATAATTGTAAAGAATATAAATTTAATATTATTGTTGTTGATAATGCTTCACCAAACAATTCAGGATATGAGTTAAAACATTTATTTGAAGAAGATACAGATGTAAAAGTAATAATTAATGAAAAAAATATAGGATTTGCAAGGGGAAATAATGTAGGTTATCAATATGCTAAGGAAAAGTATAAACCAGATTTTATAATATTGTGTAATAGTGATACGGAAATATTGAACGATAATTTCTGCATCGATATAATAGAAAAATATAAGCAAACAAATTTTGCATTAATGGGGCCAAAAGAAAAATTAGCTGATGGTGGATTCTATATTTTAACGGAAAAAGCTAGAAGCAAAATAGCATTAAAGTTATCTATATCTTATTACAATAAAATAATACAAAACAAATCTTTAACGTTCTCAAGGATTCTTTTGAAGGCAAATAGTGTTATTGAAAGAAAAAAATTAGATGTAGAAAAAGAATATACTAATATATGCCTACATGGAGCTTTTTTGATTTTTTCAAAACAATATATTGATTTATTTAATGGATTAAACGAAGCAACTTTTTTGTATGGTGAAGAAGAATTTTTGTATTGGAGACTTAAAATGAACAATTTACTAAGTATTTATTATCCTAAAATTGAGATATTACACAAAAGGAATCATTCAACAAAAGCATCTATTATTGATGATAAAGAAAGAAAGATTAAACAGGCAAAATGGCATTTGGATTCTGCAAAAAAATTATTGAGAGCCTTAAATGGAGATATTAATATATGAACGAAACAAAAAATATAAAAAACAAATCAATTAAAAAAAATGCAGTATTAAATGGAATAAGAGTTTTATTAACTATTATCTTTCCTTTAATAACATTTCCATATGCTAGTAGAGTTTTAGGAACAGATAATTTAGGCGTTATTCAATTTAGTTCATCGATAATAGTTTTTGTTACTTTATTTGCTTCGTTAGGTATTTCAAGTTATGCAACAAGGGAAGGTGCAGCTTTTAGGGAAGATAGAAAAAAACTTAGTGAATTTGCATCAAAAATGTTTACTATAAATATCATTTTTACTATGTTATCTTATTTACTTTTATTTATTATTTTGATGTTCCCTACAAAATTAATGGAACATAAAACAATTATTCTTATATTAAGTATACAAGTCTTTTTTACAACAATTGGTGTTGATTGGATTTATAGTATTTATGAAGATTACTTTTATATAACAATACGAACACTTATAGGTCAAATAGTGTCGCTAATCTTAATGTTTGCATTTGTAAAAAATGAAAACGATTATTATATTTATGCATTTATAACAGTAATTGCAAATTCTGGTATTAATATTTTAAATTTTATACATTCAAAAAAATACTGTGACTTAAGATTAACTAAAAAAATATATATGAAAAAACATTTACCTCCTCTGCTAGTTTTATTTTCAAACAATTTGGCACAACAAGTATATATAAATTCTGATTCGATAATGCTTGGGATTATGTCATCAGATTATAGTGTAGGAATTTATAGTGTTGCAGTAAAAATATATTCAATTGTAAAAAAGTTATTAAATGCAATTATTACTGTTACAATACCAAGATTAGCATATTATAGTGCCAAATCTGATAAGCAATTTAATGAATTATGTATAAAAATTTTTAAAACTAGTATATTATTTATTTTACCAGTAATGCTATTATTATTTTTATTAAGTGAAAATATTATTTCATTTATTTCGGGTAATGAGTATATTGAAGGAACAATTGCACTTAAAATATTATCATTAGGGTTGCTATTTGCTGTTTTTGCAAATTTGTTTTGCAATGGAATATTGATAGTAAAAAAAGAAGAAAAGTATGTTTTAAGAGCAACAATATATGCTGCTATTATTAATTTTGGCTTTAATATTTTATTAATACCATTATTTAAACAAAATGGAGCAGCAATTACAACAGCAATTGCTGAATTTATAGTTATGATTTATACTTATAATAAAGCTAAAAAGTATATTAAGATAGAAAACATAGTAAAAGAGATTAGCATAGAATTAGTTGGTTGTATTGGAATAATATGTATTTATATATTTTTAACGAAAATTAATATTTCTAACAATTTTTTATTTATAAGTTTATGTGGAGGAATAAGCTTAATTATTTATGCTTTTATACAATTAATTTTAAAAAATCAAACATTTATATTTTTTTATGAAGACATAAAGCTAAAAATTTTAAAAAAAGTGGCAAGACAAAAATAATATTTTTTAGGATATTAACAATATCATTTGAAAAAAAGGAAAGAAGGAAATAAAATGAAAATAGCAGTAGCAGGGACAGGTTATGTTGGATTATCTCTAGCCACATTACTAAGTCAAAAAAATGAGGTATATGCATTAGATGTAATACCAGAAAAAGTAGAAAAAATAAATAATAGAATAAGCCCAATTCAAGATGAATACATAGAAAAATATTTTGCAGAAAAGGAGTTAAACCTAAAAGCAACATTAGATTATAAAGAAGCATTTGAAGGAGCAAAATTTATAATCATAAGCACACCAACAAACTATGACTCTGAAAAGAATTATTTTGACACATCTTCAGTAGAAGATATAATTCAAAAAGTAAAATCAATGAATATAGACACAACAATGGTAGTAAAATCAACTATACCAGTTGGATTTATAAAATCAATGAAAGAAAAATACAACATAGACAATATAATGTTTAGTCCTGAATTTTTAAGAGAAGGCAAAGCATTATATGACAATTTATATCCATCAAGAATAATAGTGGGAGAAAAGTCTGAAAGAGCAAAAGAATTTGCAAATTTATTAAAAGAAAACTGTTTAAAAGAAGATGTAGTAATAAAATACATGGATTCAACAGAGGCAGAAGCAGTCAAACTATTTGCAAACACTTATCTAGCACTTCGTGTTGCATATTTTAACGAACTAGACACTTATGCAGAAGTAAAAGGACTAAACACTAAAGACATTATTGATGGTGTATGCTTAGACCCACGTATTGGAAATCATTACAATAATCCATCATTTGGATTTGGTGGATATTGTCTACCAAAAGACAGTAAACAATTAAAAGCAAATTATAAAGATGTACCAGAAAATATAATAAGTGCAATAGTTGAATCAAATAGAACCAGAAAAGACCACATTGCAGATGAAATTTTATCTAAAAAACCTAAAATTGTTGGGGTATATAGATTAACAATGAAATCAGGCTCAGACAACTTTAGAGCAAGTGCTATACAAGGAGTAATGAAAAGAATAAAAGCAAAAGGTGTAGAAGTTGTAGTATATGAACCAACACTAAAAGAAGATAATTTCTTTAACAGTAGAGTAATAAACAATTTAGATGAGTTTAAAAAAATATCAGATGTTGTAATTGTGAATAGATTAGACGAAAATGTAAAAGATATAGAAGATAAAATATATACAAGGGACTTATTTGCAAGAGATTAATATTATTGGAGGTGGATATTAATTGCCTATTAATAAAAAAATAATATTAAGCATTGTATTGGTTATATTGTGGGCTGGCTTAATATTTGTAATGTCTAGCATGAATACCAATGAATCCAATGATAAAAGCAAATCAACAATAAACAAAGTAGTAGAAGCAACTGTAGAAACAACAAATGATTTAGGTATAACAGACAAACATCCAAGTGAAAATAAAATGAAGCAAGTAATTGAAAAATTAAATGGACCATTAAGAAAGGTAGCACACGCAAGTGAATTTTGTATATTAGGAATACTAGTATATATGTGCTTAAAAGCATTCAATATAAAAAAATACAAAATAATATTATTTTCAATACTACTTTCATTTATATATGCCTGTACAGATGAATTTCATCAATCTTTTGTACAAGGTAGGACAAGTCAATTTACAGATGTTTTAATAGATACTGCAGGTGCAGTAATTGGAGTATTATTTATTAACTTTATATTTTATTTAATAAATAAAAAGAAGCATCCAGAGTTAAAGGATGATAAAATAATAAATGCAAATTAATCTAAATGCTTGCAAATATTGTTATTTGTAAGTGTTTAATACTTTTTATAATAACATCTCTTAAATCTAATAAATCTTTGATAAAATTATTATGCACTTATCAATACCTCCTTAAATGTTAGTTTAGCGATTACATTTTATCAGGTATTTTAGATAAGTGCATTATTTTTATCAAAAATGTTGCAGTCTATTTAATCATTCCAACATTTATTATAGAACCAAAATGCAAAATAAGTAAAAGAATAAAATTTTATATCGCTGTAAAAATGTTGCATTTGCAACATTTTTACAGCGATAATATTATATAATATATGTAGATAAACAAAATCAATATATGTAGGAGAAATAGAAATATGAAGCTGTGTTTAAATATTTTTAAAATGGATGATGACCACAAGACCGAAGAGTTGAAAAGAATCATAAAAGAAAAAATGGATTCAAATAAAATTAAAAATATACAATATCAAAAATTAAATAGAAGATTTGGAAAGGATGATGTGGATTTTTATTTATTTTTTGGCAAAAAAAGCAAAGAAAGTAATTTAGAATGGTACGAAAATTTAAGAAATATTTTTGAAAACATAGAAAATTTACAAAGAAAAACAACATCAATATATGGCATAGTTTTAATAGAAATGAAAATAAATAATCTAGACAGTAATAATAAAAAAATGTATGAAAAAGATAAAATAACATATATTTTAACATTCGGACATGGAATTCATGCTATTGGAGAAGGAATTGACATGAATTTTGGACTGGATATGGCATCAAAAATAGCTCGAATAGATTCAATCAATACACAATCTTCAAGGTATTTTTCATTAAACAAAAATAAATCTCTTATTGTATACAATAATGCAAATTTCAATACACAAATTGGAGAAGCGGTGGATTATATGTCTGCTAAAATTGATGAACGCATTGGTAAAACAGCAATAAAGCAATTATTAGAAATAATTGATGAAAATGCAACCTTTTCCGCTAGTATGAAAGTTACATTGGAAAAAGAATTTAATGAAGAAAATATATATAGGATATTGAAAAACTTATACACAATAAAAACAAACTATAAACCAAGACTTCAAATCCCAAAATTACAATTTCTGGGAGCAAAATATGAAGAACTAAAAGTAGAATTAAACGAGAAATTAAAAAATTCAATTATAAAAAATGAAAATTCATTAATCTCAATTGGAACATATATTGTACAAAAAGGCAAAATTCAGATTTTAGAGAATCAAGACGAATATGAACTATCATCAAATAGGAACAAAAAAACATATTCAACATTAACACTAAAAGATGTTAAATCGTTTATGAAGGAATTTAAAATAGAAGATATTACAAAAATAAATGTTAAAATTGGTGGAGCTTACACTAAAAAATTATATGACTTTATAGATTTTACAACTACTATAAAAGATGATGACAATTATTACTGCCTTAGTAATGGAAAATGGACAAGATTTAATAAAGAATATGTAAAAAAAATAGACGAAGAAATAGAAAATAAAATAAAAAGAATAGTTGAATTTAATGAAAAATTGAATTTTAAAAGTTTACATGAATTAAGAAAAGAATATAGTGAAGAGATAACAGGTGCAGAATACGATTCATCAAAAGATAGAACGTTATATGCAGAAAGAGTGTATAATTATTGGATAAGAGATTTTTTTGAGGGAAAATTGCTTGATAGACAAGAAAGTAATACTATAGAGATTGCAGATGTACTGGACACACAGAGCAAGGCTCTAATCCATGTTAAAATTGGAGATCCTGGCAATTTTATAGAGTGTATTAGTCAATCAACTAACGGAGCAAGACTATATTTAAACAATAAATATGAGATAATAAAAAAATTTGGTAAAGAGTTGGAAGATATAAAAAAAATTGTGTTACTATTGATAATTAATAATAATGATGTTTGGAGAAATAAAGATATAGGAAAATTTAGATCATTGAGATTTAAATTGGAATTACTAACATGGTATAATTCTATTCTAGAAATGAATTATACTCCTAAAATTATAATTGCTAAAAACGAGAATAAGAGATAAAAAGGTTAATAAAAAAAGAGTATATTGGGAGGTAATAATTAATGCCAAAAGCTAAAAATAATTTTTTTGCTTCAAAAATGGAAGTGTTTAATTTGATTATAGGTATTATACTTATAATATTTAGTGTAACTATTGCTATTAAATTGGGACAATCTTTATTAAGTGCCATAAAAATTGTGATAGATAGATATCCAACAATAGCTGTTGCATTAATAACAGGTTTATTAGCTTTTATATCAGTACCTGTTGGAAAATATTTTGAAAATAAGTATGCAATAAAAAATCAAATCAGAAAAGAAAGGGAAGAAATATATATAGATTTTCTAAATTGGATAATAAAGAATGTTCTAAATGGTGAAATTAGTAATAATGAAAATATTGTGAATGAAATTAAGGAATATCAAAACAAGTTAGTTATTTATGCTTCAGATAATGTGCTAAAATCATGGACAACTTTTAAAAACTCAATTATAAATATTAATAGTAAAAATCAAGACTCTAATAAAGAGGAAAACATAAAGAAGTATATAAACAATCAAGCAACTAAAATAGAAAGGCTTATTTTGGATATAAGAAAAGAACTGGGATACAAAAATAAAAATATTAAACAATTTGATATACTAAGTTTATATATTAATAACATTGAGAATTATATAGAAATAAGTAGTAAAATAAATAATTAATATTTAGATATTGCATATGCAAATTAATTTATTTCATTTTTTTGGAAAAAATACGAAAATAAATTAATTGAAACTTGAGGTTCCAAATGAGAACTTCAAGTTTTTTTAAAAAATATTGACAAAATCTGGAACACATATTAAAATATATTCAGTGTATTTAATTAGCAACCTAGGGCGTACATTAAATGTTTTAGTTTTAATTATTATAGTCAGATTATTATAATCGAACTAATCAAAAAATTTATTAAAGTAAATAGGGTTACCTATGTTTATTTGTCGTGGGAAAATTAACTAAAAGAAGGTGCAAATATTCTATTTGCCATTTTTGTATGAATTAAAAAATGAAAAGGAGTGATTATTTTATGGGAGAAAAGAAAGATGAAAAAGATATGATTATTTCTACAAATGAAGAAATACAGGATTTAATATATACAATAAGAGGTAAACAAGTAATGTTGGATAGTGATGTAGCAAGGCTATATCATTATGAAACTAAAAATATAAATAAGGCAATGAAAAGGAATATAGAAAGATTCCCAGAAGATTTCTGCTTTCAATTAACAAAAGATGAATTAAGACAGATGTGGTTCCAAAATGGAACCACATCTAAAGATTTTAAATATAGAAGTGAAAAATATTTACCTTATGCATTTACTGAGCAAGGAATATCGATGTTGGCTGAAATACTAAAGAGTGAAATAGCAGTAAATATGAGTATAAAAATAATAAAGGCATTTGTAAATATGCGTAAATTTATAATAGAAAATGAACAGGTATTTGAAAGACTTACAACTTTAGAATATAAACAATTAGAAAATGAAAGAAAATTTAACAAAGTATTTAACTTATTGCAAGATAAAGATATGTCAGGAGGAATCATATGAGTAAAAATGAAATAACAATACAACAAAAAGAATCATATAAGATAATTAGAAAGAGCGTATTATATGCACAATCAAAAGTATATACGGTTGTAAATTCAGCAATGGTACAAGCATATTGGGAAATAGGACAAGAAATACATAAAGCTTGTGGAGAAAATGATAGAGCAGGATATGGAAAAAAACTATTAGAATATTTATCAGAACAATTGACAAAGGAATTTGGAAAAGGATTTACTGTTACAAATTTAAGATATATGAGACAATTTTATCGTGCTTTTCCAATTCGTCACACACTGTGTGATGAATTGAGTTGGTCACACTATAGATTGTTAATGAGGATTAAAAATGAAAAAGCAAGAGAATTTTACGTGCAAGAAAGTGTAAAATCTAATTGGAGTGTTAGGCAATTGGAAAGACAAATTGGAACATTATATTATGAAAGACTATTAGCTAGTCAAGATAAAGAAGCGGTAGCAAATGAAATGTGTTTATCGAAAAAAATAGAACCAAAAAATATTATAAAAGATCCATATGTATTAGAATTTTTAGGTTTGGAAGGAAAAACTAGTTTTTATGAAAAGGATTTAGAACAAGCGATTATAGACCATTTACAAAAATTCTTATTAGAACTTGGAAGAGGATTTTCTTTTGTAGCAAGACAGAAAAAAATAACATTTGATGGAAGACATTTTTTTATAGATTTAGTATTTTATAATTATATATTAAAATGCTTTGTAATAATAGATTTAAAATTAGGGGATTTAACGCATCAAGATTTAGGACAAATGCAAATGTATGTAAATTACTATACAAGAGAAATGGTGAATGAGGGTGATAATCCACCTATTGGAATAGTGCTTTGTGCAGACAAAAGCGACCAGGTTGTAAAATATACATTACCAGAAGAAAATAAGCAAATATTCGCTTCAAAGTATAAATTATGTTTGCCAACAGATGAAGAGTTTAAAGAAGAATTAAGATTAGAGAATTATATAAAAAAAGATGAGCAAATGAAACAAATAATTAAATAGGACTACCTATATTTATTTGTCGTAGGAAAATTTAAAGAAAGAGAGGCTGGTTTTATGGAAGAAAAGAATGATGAAAAAGATATGATTATTTCAACAAATGAAGAAATACAGGATTTAATATATACAATAAGAGGGAAGCAAGTAATGCTAGATAGTGATGTAGCAAGGCTATATCACTGTGAAACTAAGTATCTTAATCGTGTAGTAAAGAGAAATATAGAAAGATTTCCGGAAGAATTCTGTTTTCAAATAACAGATAGCGAATTCGAACTTTTAAGGTGCCAATTTGTCACCTTAAATAAAAATGGTAGAGGTCAACACAGAAAATATTTGCCATATGTATTTACTGAATATGGAATAACAATGCTTGCAGGGTTACTTAAAAGTGATATTGCTATTGATATTAGTATAAAAGTTGTTAATACATTTATTGATATGAGAAATAAATTTCATGATAAGTTTATAATAATTGATAATAAAGAATTGTATCATTGTGGAGCATCATTAAAAGATTTGGGAAAGAAATGCTTTGGGATTAATCAAATAGAGGATATTGAATATTTTCAAAGACTGACAAATGAAACAAATTAAATTTAATTAAAGAAGGAGAATTAGAAGAAAAAACTTCTATCGGAATTTCCGATAAAAGTTCTGGAGGAAGAAAATCAAAAAATTATAACCTATTAAACTTTTATGGTATTTTATATAAAGATGGAAGACAAGTTATTGATAATAATACTTTGGCAGCTTTAACTTTATTAATTGCAGAGTCAAATCCTAAAGAGAAAGATATATTAATAGATTTGGTTATGAATTTTTTACAAGTGTAAGAAAAATTCATTATGACACTAAAAATATAAATAAGGCAATGAAAAGGAATATAGAAAGATTCTGGAGTATTAAAAAATGATATTGCAGTAAAAGTAATTATAAACATCATGGATGCATTTGTCAAAATGAAAAGAATTTTGACAAAGAGTTTAACTTATTATAAAATGAAAATAGTATAAAACAAAAAATCTTTTTTAAAGGTCAAAATTATGATGCTTATGTTTTAATAATAGAAATTATAAAAAGAGTCAAAAACAAAGTATTAATAATAGACAATTACGTAGATGAAACTATTTTAGAAATGATTTGTCGGATTTTGTCGAACGATTTATCTTGATTTTTAAAGTATCTCGTGATATTATGTACACAAACATTTCAAAGAAAGGATGTCACATATTGAAAGATAATATAAAAAGAGAAGATTTAAAGAGTAACTTTTTAAAAAATACAGTAATAAGGTTAGACTACGATTATTTATTTGAAGAAGATATAGAACTAGTTGTAAAAAATCTCAATCCATTTTTAATAAAAAAAGACTATAAAATGAATTCAAAAACATTGAATGAAATTCAAATAGGTTTTCAAATGAACAAATTAGATAGTAATGAAAATCCAGTAGATTTTAATAGAAAAGTTAAAGAAGAATTTTCTTCATATATTCACAAAGATAGAAACATTGTAATAGACATTACAAGAAATTATGCAACTATGACTGTTAAATATAAAGAAAACAAAAATTTTGAAGAAATAATAGATGTATTTGAAGAAATAAAAAATCAAATTTCACAATCACGAGAAGGCATAGGGCTTAATAGAATAGGAATAAGAAAAACAAATATATATTTTCTAAAAAATATAAACAATATAAATAAATATTTTGAAGAAAAATTGTTTAGTTTTAATAGTTTAATACCTAATGAGAATGTAATTATAAAACAACAATTAGAAAGATTTAAGTACGATAATTATAATGTTAATCAAAACAGTGAAATTCAATTAGGAGAATACAATAACGAAGAAAATGACAACGAAGAAAATGTATATAGAATAATCTTTGATATTGATATATATGATAAAACAATTCAAAACAATAAAATTGATTTAGGTAGAATGAATGATGATATATTTAAGATTTATAAGTCAAATTTAAAAGAAAAATTTTTAAATAATTTAAAAGAAAAAAATTATGAAAATGAGGAGTTGTTTAAATTATGAAAAAGATACGTGAATTTAAACCAATATATGCAACACCAAATGAAAAATATTATTCTGAAGAAAAGATGATAAAATTTGCAGATACTATTACTAGAACAACATCAAGATATGACTTTGATAGAGAAATTTCATATAGAAATAGAAGAGGAGAGGAATTTACTAGAATTTAATTATGCGTGAATATACAATAAAAGGACAATTATATGTAGATATATATACAATTGGATATGAACCAAAAGGAGAAGGAATTGTTTTAAAAATAAAGGATGGTAATAAAATTGTATTCTGTTGTGTAATTGATTGCTATGAAATTGAAAACCAAAATGAAACACTCAAATTAATTCAAGATGAAAGCATAGATTTAATATGTTTAACACATCCTCATGAAGATCATTGCAAAGGAATAGAAAAGATTTTAGAAAAGGCTAATAGTAGCACAACACTTCTTTATCCAAACTACATGTTAGATGAAAAATATAGAAATAAAAAAGATGCAAATAATGCTATAGAAAAGATTTCAAAAATTTTAATTAAAAGAAGAGATAATAATTCGAAACCACGTACTATGGCATGTGTAGGCAGACAGTGTATTATGGATGATATAAAATTTTTTGATATTGAAAATGGTGGAAAATATGGAATGTATGTTAATACATATACACCATTATCTGTTGTGCTAGATAAAAGAAAAGCAAAAGAATTTCTTGGAGAGAATACTATTGGAGATATACAAGATAATAATCTTTCCATAATGATGTCTATTACAATAGGTCGACTAAAACTTCTATTTTGTGGAGATACGGAAGATGAAACAATAACTGAATTAAATGATGTGGTTAATAAGGAAGAAGGACATTTCTTTAATGGAGTAATTGATTATGTAAAAATACCTCACCACGGTTCAGACGGAACATTAGAAATGTTTAATTTATTATCTAATGTCAATACTGTTTCAAATTCAGTATCTACTGTGTATAGAATATCAAAAATACCTAAAATAAAAGTTTTAGAAGAATATAGAAAAAAAAGAAGTAAAGTTTATTGCACTGGTCACATAGATAAGGATGAAAATATTAGTAATTATGGAATTGTGAAGCAGAGATTTGATATTATAAATGAAACAGTAAAATCAGAATTAATAAAAAATGCAGTAGAGATATGAAAAGTGATAATATATGTGGAGGTGAATTTTATTGCCTACCAACAAAAAAGCAATAATAGGATTAATCATAGCTATTATATGGGCATGTTTAATATTTATAATGTCTAGTATGGATTCAATTGAATCCAATGGAAAAAGCAAATCAACAATAAACAAAGCCATAGAAACAACTATGGAAACAACTAATGATTTAGGCATAACAGACAAGCACCCAAGTGAAAATAAAATGAAGCAAGTAATTGGAGTAATATTTATTAGCTTTATATTTTATTTAAAAGATAAAAGGCATAATTTGAAGGTTAAAGAAGAAAAAATTACAAATACAAATTAGGCAATCAAGCTTGCCAATATTGTGATTTATGTTACAATATTGGCAAGTACAAAAATGTGGTAAGTGTTTTGTGCTTACCACATGTATTATTTTAAAAATATTTTTACAACCTAGAGCTTACATTAAATGTTTTAGTTTTAATTATTATGGTCAGATTATTATAATCGAACTAATCAAAAATGTTTATCAAAGTAAATAGGACTACCTATGTTTATTTGTCGTGGGAATATAAAAAAAAGGAGAGGAAGAATATATGGAAGAAAAGAATGAGGCAAACGATATGATTATTTCTACAAATGAAGAAATAAAAGATTTAATATACACAATAAGAGGCAAGCAAGTGATGTTAGATAGTGATGTAGCAAGGTTATATCATTATGAAACTAAAAATATAAATAAGGCAATGAAAAGAAATATAGAAAGATTCCCAGAAGATTTTTGCTTTCAACTAACACAAGATGAATTAAGACAGATGTGGTTCCAAAATGGAACCACATCTAAAGATTTTAAATTTAGAAGTGAAAAATATTTACCGTATGCATTTACAGAACAAGGAATTGCTATGTTATCTGGAGTATTAAAAAATGATATCGCAGTAAAAGTAAGTATAAAAATAATAAAAGGTTTAATTATAGATATTATAAAAAGAGCAAAAACAAAGATACTAATAATAGAAAATTACATAGATGACACTATATTAGACATGCTGTCAAAGAAAAATAAAAAAAATTCATAAAACACTTGCATAATAAAGCGACAGATGTTATAATACTATATAGTTAATAAAGGGAGGAATTCATTATGAAAAAATTATTAGCAGGAACACTATTATTAGTAATGCTAGTAGCATTAGTAGCAACAACATCAATGGAAGCAACAAATGCAGATTTAATCTCATATGTTACATCAGACCACAAAATAGCAGGAGAAAATGTTGGAATCACAGCTGAAAATAGAGTAAAAGCTAAAAGATATTTAACAGAAAATCCAGCTACAGATGCACAAGCAGACGCAATAATTGCTAAAGGAGAAGAAATAATTGACTTAATGAACAAAGCTAATGTTTCAGATCCATCTAAATTATCAAAAGCTGATAAAGAAAGATTCATGGCAATCGCAAAAGAAGCTGCTGATATTCTTGGATTAAAATTAGTTTTCCATCCACATAGTGTTGACGTTTACGATAAAGACGGAAAATTTATTGAAAATGTTACACTTGGAGGAAAATTAGCATACACAGGAAACAGTGTTAATTTAGCTTTAGTTATTTCTTCAATAGCAACAATTGCCCTAGCTGCAGGTTTTGTAGCTAAAAAAAGATTAGCTAATGCATAATAAGCTAGTTAAGTTAATTAAAGCAACTATTATAGATTTAATAGTTGCTTTAT
>JAFWKV010000040.1 GCA_017511265.1 Clostridia bacterium
CTTAAATGACACACATCAAAGATGTGTGTCATTTAAGCCCGTCCCCATTGACACGTTTCCTTTTAAGCCCGTCCCCATTGACACAACCCCGTCACCATTGACAACTTCCGTCCCCATTGACTGCAGGGTGATGTTTTTTTGCCCCGTCCCAAAAGACAGCAGCCGACGATCACCTGTTGACAAACAAATACAAATTGGTATAAAATAAATGCAATAAAATGTAGAAATTAGGAGAGGTAAATGAGAAAAAAATGGGAATTTTATAATACGAATCAAGAAAAAGTGAAACAAATTGCAGAAAAAAATAATATAAATAAATTATTAGCGACCATATTAGTAAACCGAAATATTGTGGAAGATGAACAAATAAACGTTTTTTTAAATCCTACAAGAAAAAATTTTCACAATCCACTTTTGATGCCAGATATGGAAATAGCTTTAAACAGAGTACTTAAGGCAATAGAAAATAACGAAAAGGTAATAATTTACGGTGATTATGATGTTGATGGAATAACAAGTACAACAGTATTAAAAAGCTTTTTAGCAGATAGAGGATTATACGTAGATTCATACATACCAAATAGATTAGATGAGGGGTATGGCCTAAATAATGAGGCTATAGACAAAATTGCACAAGAAGGTTATACTTTGATGATAACAGTTGATTGTGGAATTTCTGCTAACAAAGAAATTGATTATGCAAATACGTTAGGTATAGAAACAATAGTTACAGATCATCATGAACCAGGTGAAATTTTACCAAATGCAATAGCTGTAGTTGATGCAAAAAGAAAAGATAACAAATATCCTTGCAGGGACTTAGCAGGCGTAGGAGTTGTATTTAAACTTATTCAAGCTATTGGTCAAAAGCTTAATTTAGATGAAAAAGAATACCTAAAATACCTAGATATAGTGTGTGTTGGAACAATTTCAGACATTGTTCCATTAGTAGATGAAAATAGAGTAATTGCAAAACTTGGCTTGCTTCTTGTGTCTCAAACAAGAAATATGGGGCTAAAATCAATTTTGATATCTTCAGGCTATAAAAATGTAGATTCAAATACAATTTCATTTGGAGTTGCCCCTAGAATTAATGCATCTGGTAGAATGGGACATCAAGAGCAAGCCTTACAACTATTTTTATCTACAGATGTGAACGAAGTAAAAGAGTTAACAGCAAAATTAAATGGTTATAATACAAAAAGACAGGAAATAGAAAAAGATATATTTAATGAAGCTAAAAAGAAAATAGAAAAAGAGAACCTAGCAGAAAATAGTGTTATAGTTGTAGCTGGAAATGGATGGCATCATGGAGTTATAGGAATTGTTGCATCAAAGATTACAGAAAATTATTTTAGACCTACTATATTATTAAGCTTTGATGATGATTTAGGTAAAGGTTCAGGGAGAAGCATACCAGGCTTTGACTTACACAATGCTTTAACAAAATGTGATGATAGCTTATATAAATTTGGTGGACACGCAATGGCTGTGGGTGTAACAGTTGAAAAAGATAAATATGAACTGTTCAAACAAGAATTACAGCAAATAGCAGAAGAAAATCATATACAAGACATAGTTCCAATTATAAAAATTGATGCAGAATTAAATCTAAGCGAAGTTACAAGAGAATGGGTTGAAAGTTTGCAAAAATTAGAGCCATTTGGAGAAGGTAATAAAATGCCATTATTTGCTTTCAGAAATTTAAAAATAGATTCAATAAGAGCTCTATCAGAAGGTAAACATCTAAAACTTACCCTACAAGACAATAATGTAATAATTAATGCAATTGGGTTTAATATGGGGGAACTTACCAATGAATATAGAATTGGAGACAAAATAGATGTAGTAGGAATTTTAGAAATCAATTCATTTAATGGAGTAGACAACATTCAAATTAATTTAAAAGATGTTATGAAATCATTATAAGGAGAAAGAACATGACTCAAGATAAAGAAATAACAATTCAAGATGTTATTGCAAGAAAAAAGGCAGTAAGCAGAAGAGCGGATACAAAATTAATTTTGAGAGCCTTTAATTATGCTAATAATAAACATAAAGATCAAAAAAGAAAATCGGGTGAACCATATATAATTCACCCACTTAATGTTGCATATATTCTAGCTGACGTAGGTTTAGATGATGCGACTATTTGTGCTGCTCTTCTACATGACGTAGTTGAAGATACTGATGTAACACATGAAGATTTGGTTGAAGAATTTGGACTAGAAATTGCAGAAATGGTGGCAGGTGTTACAAAACTTGGCTCAATGCCATTTGACTCTATAGAAGAAAGACAAGTTGAAGATTACAGAAAAATGTTTCTAGCAATGGGAAAAGACATAAGAGTTATAATAATAAAACTTGCAGATAGACTTCACAATATGAGAACATTAAAACACCTATCTCGTGATAGACAAATAGCAAATGCAAAAGAAACAATGGAAATATTTGCACCACTAGCAAATAGACTTGGATTATATTCTTTAAAATGGGAATTAGAAGATTTGTCATTTAAATATTTATATCCAGAGGAATATCACAAATTAGTAGAAGGAATAAACAAAAAAAGAGATGAACGCTTGAAATTTATAGAAAAGATTATGGCAGATATTCGTGTTCAATTAAAAAAACAAAGAATAGCAGCAGAGGTTACAGGAAGAGCTAAACATTTATATAGTATTTACAAAAAAATGCAAAGAGATCATAAAACATTAGACCAAATTTACGACTTATTTGCATTGCGTATTTTAGTAAATACAGTAAAAGACTGCTATTTAGCATTAGGAACTGTGCATGATATGTATAGTCCAATGCCTGGAAGATTTAAAGACTATATTTCAGTTCCAAAACCAAATATGTATCAATCAATACACACAACACTTCTAGGAGAAAAGGGAACACCATTTGAAGTACAAATTAGAACATGGGAAATGCATAAAGTTGCCGAATATGGTATAGCTGCTCATTGGGCATACAAAGAAGCAAATTTTATGGGAAGAGGAAAACAAGTTGTAAAAGTTGAAGAAGACAAGCTAGCATGGCTTCGAGAAAGCTTAGAATGGCAAAGAGATATGCAAGACCCACAAGAATTTTTGGAAACATTGAAAACAGAATTATTTGAAGATGAAGTATATGTATTTACACCAAAAGGACAAATAAAAGTGCTACCAAGAGGAGCAACATCAATAGACTTTGCATACCAAATTCACGCAGAAATTGGTAATCATATGGTAGGATGTAAAATAAATAGCAAAATGATGCCAATTTTAACTCCATTAAAAAATGGAGATATAGTAGAAGTAATAACATCTGATAATTCAAAAGGACCTAGCAGAGATTGGCTTAAATTTGTAAAAAGTACAAGAGCAAAAAATAAAATCCAACAATGGTTTAAAAAGACTGAAAAAGCGCAAAACATTGAAAAAGGTAAAGATTTAATTGAAAAAGAAGTAAAAAGAATAAAAATTTCTCATGAAGATTTATTTAAAGAAGAATATATAAATGCTATGCTTGAACGATATGGGTATAAAAGTTTAGACGAAATGTATGCAGCAGTTGGATTTGGAGGAATGTCACCTGTAAAGATTATTGCAAGAATGCTTATGGAATATAGAAAAGAGCATCAAGAAGATAACATTGAGGAAAAAATAAAGGAACTTTCAAAAAACAAAGTAAATAAACCAAAACCTTCAAGCTCTGGAATTGTTGTTAAAGGAATAGACAATTGCTTAGTAAGAATTGCAAAATGCTGTACACCACTTCCTGGAGATGAAATTGTTGGTTATATTACGAAAGGCAGGGGAGTTTCAGTTCATAGAAAAGATTGCAAAAATGTAGGTGACTTATTAAATGAAGATAACAGAATGATTGATGTTGAATGGTACAAAAATGAGAAGTCTGCTTATAATGTTGAAATTGAGGTGTTCTCAAATGATAGAGATGGCCTTTTGGCAGATATTTTAAGAAAAATTGGTGAGACAAAGGCACATATTATAGGTGTTAATACTAAAACTACTAAGGAGAAAATTGCTATTATTGCTATTATTATGGAGGTTGAAGATTTAAAAGAATTAAATAAGGTTATTAAGTTAATTAGACAGGTAGAAAGCGTATACGAAGTTAAGAGGAAAAAAGGCTAATGTCTTGAGGGGAAAGCTTCTGTCTTTTGGGACGGGGCAAAAAAACATCACCATCTCTATTGGTTATATTTATTAAACATTACGACCTTGTTGTCGCTTTCTTTCACTGAAATTTATATTAGTGAAGAGAAAGCTCCAGCCGACTACGCTTTGCTCCGCCTACGCGGTCTACATTTTTTAATAAATATAACCAATGGAGATGGTGATGTTTTTTTTGCCCCGTCCCAAAAGACAGAAGCTTTTTTCAATTAGTCTAATTTGTAACAAATAAGCATATAATAATAAATGAGAGAAAAAAATGGACAAGGACAAGGAGAATTATATGTTTAATGTTGCAGTTGTTAATTTAAAAGATTTGTTAAAATATTTAGTAGGTATAATAATAACAATAATAATTGTTGTTGGTCTTGCTAAATATTTTTCTTATGCAAAAAAAGACTCAAATGTGGCTAACAAAATAGAAAATTCAATTGAAGCAATTTCGCAAAATAGTCATGTAGAAGTTTTAAATGAAACTCTCCCTGGAATTGAAGAGATAACCCAAAGCATATCTGAAACAAAAAATAGTGAAGAAAGAAAGGTAAGCGATAATTTTTATGAAAAGATATTGCAAGTTGAGTTAGCTGAAATAAGCACAAAAGAGGAAACAGAGCAAAATAATGAGCAATTACAAGAGAAGCAGGCAACAGAGGAGACTCAAGCACCGGATAATCAACAATTGCAAGAAGCAAGTACTGACGTTGAAACAGAGATTGTAACACCAGAGCCGATTGAAGCAAATGCAACAGATACATATGGAAAGGTACAGATACGAAATCAAACTAATTATACACTTAGTGAACAAATGCTAACACCTGATATAGAAGTTGATAACACAAACATTATAATTTTTCACACACATACATGTGAAAGTTACACGCCAACTGAGCAAAATCAATATGAAGCAAGTGGATCCTACAGAACGACAGACTTAAAATATTCAGTTGCAAGGGTTGGAGATGAACTAGAAAATTATTTGTCAAATTATGGACATAATGTAAATCACGATAAAACATATCACGACTATCCAGCATATACAGGTTCTTATTCTCGTTCATTAAAAACTGTAGAGGCTTTAGAACAAGTTACACCTGCCGATATTGTTATAGATTTGCATAGAGACGCAATAGGTAGTAATAGTGATTATGCACCAACAGTAAAAATAGGAGAAGATTATTGTGCACAACTTATGTTTGTTATGGGATCAGATGGAGGAGGTCTGTGGCATCCTAATTGGAACCAAAATTTGAAATTTGCAGTAAAGGTGCAACAAAAAGCTGAGGAATTATACCCAGGCTTATTTAAACCAATAATATTAAGAAATTCAAGATATAATCAACATATAGCAAAAGCAGCTACTATTATTGAGGTAGGTGCTACAGGAAATACACTAGAACAATGCACTACAAGTATGAAATACTTGTCTAAAGTTCTTAATGAGGTGACTAAGTAAAACTGTCCAATATACATAAAACTTGACTTTTTACTCGAAATTATGTATACTTAAATTAAGTTCTTTAGTAGAACGGTATTGATCAGTTTGTTTAGAAAGCAGAAAGGAATTCTTATGTGTCAACCTGAAGTAACATTGAAAGTTCAAGCAAGTTATGGGGAAGAAAAATACGAAATTGAATTAGAAAGCGACAATCCTTCAAAGCAAATATACAGCGATCTAAAGCGGCAGCTAATTCAGATAGCTGATATTAATATAGCAAAAGCACTTGTTGAAGATGACTATGACAAAGTTTTGCTTATGAAAAACACAAATGCAAGTTCTGAAATTATAGAAACACTTGCAGATGAGTTGCTGAATGGAATAGAAAGAAGCCGTTGGATTCCAGCTGACGTGAATTTTCTATTGCAACATCAACTGATAACTGGTAAAAAACTAGACGAATTTGCAAAACTTTTTGTTATGCTAGCTAAAAATATGAAAAAAAGAAAAGATAGAATAATGTACAGCAATATTATAGGATATCTTAACACTATTATTAATAATAAACAAACTCTTCAACAAACAAAAGCTTTTATTATTAGTAATATGTGTTAATTAAAACAGAGAGAAAACTGGTCATACCAAGTCCCTAAGAAATTTTCTTAGGGGCTTAAAATATGAATGAAGGATATGTAGCATTAAAAACAAAAAAATATAAAACTAAAAAAAACACTCAAAAACACTTGAATATTTGAGTGTTTTTATGTATAATATTGTAAGTTTTAAAAGAGAGGTGAAAAATATGGCAAAAATAAGTTTAAACCTAAGCAACACAGGAATAGGCGAAAAAGACATACTTGTATACAAAGAACAGGTTGAAAACATACACAAAGACTTAGAAAGAAGAGCAAATGACCAAGACGATTTTGTGGGGTGGTTAGAGCTACCAACCAAATATGACAAAGAAGAATTTGCAAGAATAAAAGAAGCGGCAAAAAGAATATCAAAAGATTCAGACATACTTGTAGTAATAGGAATAGGTGGATCATACTTAGGAGCAAGGGCAGTAATAGAAGCATTAACAAGTAGCTTTTATAATATGCTTCCACACAAACAAAGAAAATTTCCAAAAATATTATATGCTGGAAATAACCTAAGCGCAGGTTATATAAATGATTTAATAGAAGTTATAGGAGATAGTGACTTTTCAGTAAATGTAATATCAAAATCAGGAACAACAACAGAGCCAGCAATAGCATTTAGAATCTTCAGAGAAATACTTGAAAATAAATATGGTATAGAGGAAGCAAGAAGCAGAATATATGTAACAACAGACAAAGAAAAAGGAGCACTAAAACAACTTGCAGACGAAGAAGGATATGAGCAATTTGTTATACCAGACAATGTAGGAGGCAGATATTCAGTATTAACTGCAGTAGGTTTACTTCCTATAGCTGCAGCAGGAGTTGACATAGACAAACTAATGCAAGGTGCACAACAAGCACAAAAAGAATACTCAAATGTTAGCTTAAAAGAAAATGCTTGCTATAGATATGCTGTTGCAAGAAATATATTAAACAAAAACAAAAAGGACATTGAAATATTAGTAAATTATGAACCAAAATTACACTACTTTACAGAATGGTGGAAGCAATTATATGGTGAAAGTGAAGGAAAAGACTTAAAAGGAATTTTCCCTGCAGGAATAGACTGCACAACAGACCTACACTCAATGGGGCAATACATTCAAGAAGGAAAAAGAAGTTTGTTTGAGACAGTAATAAATATTGAAAATCCAGCATCTAGTTTAAAAATAAACTCAGATGATGACAATCTAGATGGAATAAACTATTTAGCAGGAAAGGATTTAAATTTTGTAAATCAAAAAGCTATGGAAGGTGTAATTGAGGCTCATGTTTCAGGAGATGTGCCAAACATAGTTGTTAATGTAGAAAAATTAAACGAAGAAACTGTTGGTAGATTAATTTACTTCTTTGAAAAATCATGTGCTATATCAGGCAATATTTTAGGAGTAAATCCATTTAATCAACCAGGAGTTGAAAAATATAAAGCAAACATGTTCAAATTACTAGGTAAGCCAGGATATTAAGAGGTAGAAAAGAAATGTTTTATGAAGAAAAGTACAAGGTACAAATAAGAGATACAAGAAAAAGTACTAAAATAACAAATAAAGGCTTTTTAGGACTAATGGAAGATGTTGCATCATCACATTCAAACAAAGTTGGTTTTGGGATCTATGACTTGCCCAAAACCAATTTAATATGGCTTTTATTAGAATGGAAATTACAGGTATTTTCACGACCGCAGTTTGAAGATATAGTTACAGTAAAAACATGGTCAAGAGGTATAGAAAAGTATTATGCATACCGTGATTTCGAAGTTTATAGTGAAGATGGAAAAATTCTTGCAATTGCAACATCAAAATGGATATTAGTAGATGGTAAAAGTAAAAAAGTAACAAAGATACAAAATGAAGTTGCTAATAGTTACGAAACAGAACTGAATTATGATGTTTTTGAAAATGAAAAGTTGGATAAGTTAAAAGAACCAAAAAGCTTTACTTCCACTTTAGAATATAAATTATCGAGACGAGATATTGATTTATATAAACATATGCATAATTTGTATTACCTAGATTTAGCTTATGAGGCATTACCAGAAAAAGTTTACGAAAATGAAGACGAATTTAATAATATTAGAATAACATATAAGAGAGAGATAAAATATGGTGATGAAATTAAGTGTATGTACTCAAGACAAAATAATAAAAATGTAGTAGTAATTCGAAGCAAAGATGGTAAAACACTGCATTCTATCATAGA
Source organism: Clostridia bacterium (assembly GCA_017511265.1). Classification (GTDB taxonomy): domain Bacteria; phylum Bacillota; class Clostridia; order TANB77; family CAG-508; genus CAG-269. The sequence continues at coordinate 8,460 of JAFWKV010000040.1, forward strand.
AATGTGGTAATAATTATAATAAATATTTTAGGGGGAATAATGAAATGAAAGAAATTAAAAGAAAGACTAAAATTGTTGGAACAATAGGACCTGCAAGTGAAAGTAAAGAAATATTAAGAGAACTTATGAAGGCTGGTTTAGATGTAGCAAGAATAAACTTTTCTCATGGAGGATATGAAGAAAACAAAGACAAAATAGATAATATTAAAGCTGTCAGAGAAGAACTAAATTTACCTGTTGCTCTAATGCTAGACACAAAAGGACCAGAAATTAGAACAGGAAAACAAGAATCAGGAGATGAAAAAGTAGAAATAAAAGAAGGTTCAGAATTCACATTTGTAAATGAAGACATAATTGGTAATGAAACAAAAACATCGATTTCATATAAAAACATATATAATGAAGTAAAACCAGGTGACAAAATATTAGTGGATGATGGAGCAATTGAATTTAAAGTAAAAGAAATAAGAAATAAGGATGTAGTATGTGAGACTATAAATACAGGAATGCTAGGAAGTAGAAAAACTGTTAATGTACCTGGACTTCACTTAGATTTACCTGCAATTTCAGAAAAAGATAGAACAGATATCTTAAATGGAATAAAAGCAGATTTTGATTATATAGCTGCATCATTTGTAAGAAACGCATCAGACGTTAAAGCAATAAGACAACTGTTAGATGAAAATGGTGGAGAAGAAATAAAAATAATTTCTAAAATAGAAAGTCAAGAAGGAATAGACAATATAGACGAAATTATAGAAGTATCTGATGGAATAATGGTAGCTCGTGGTGATATGGCTGTAGAAATACCATTTGAAAAAGTTCCTATAATTCAAAAGAACTTTGTTAAAAGATGTAATAGGGTTGGAAAGCCTGTTATAATAGCTACTCAAATGTTAGAAACTATGATGAGTAATCCTCGCCCTACAAGAGCAGAGGTTAGTGATGTAGCAAATGCTGTATATGATGAAACAAATGCTATAATGCTTTCTGGAGAATGTGCAATAGGTAAATTCCCACTTGAATGTGTTCAAACAATGGACAAAATTGCAACATCAGTTGATAATGATATGAATTTATGGAAAAGATTTACTCGTAGAGCTCAAGAAAGAGGTATATTAAATCCTAATGTTGTTATGACAGATTTAGAAGCAAGTATTGCAAGAACAACTTGTGTTACGGCACTACAAATTAATGCTGATGCAATTGCTGCATATACACATACAGGCTCAACTGTTACAAGAATAGCAGGATTAAGACCTAAATGCCCAATTATTGCAGTAACAGATTCTAAAAAAACATATCATCAATTATCTGTTTCATGGAATGTTTACCCAATTTATGTAGATAGTGAAGAAAAAGCTGCTAAAGTATTATATAAAGGTATTGAAACACTAAAAAAAGACGGCTTTTTAGAAGAAGGCGATACAGTGTTGTTGTCAGGAGGACCTAGAACAAAGGTTGTAGGCGAAACTGAAAGCAAAGTACTTGGTGGCGTAGTTAAAGTATAAAACGTGCAGTCAATGGGGACGGGCTTAAAGAAGATGTCAATGGGGACGGGCTTAAATAAAAACGTGTCAATGGGGACGGGCTTAAATGACACACATC
>JAFWKV010000041.1 GCA_017511265.1 Clostridia bacterium
CCTTGATTATATTTTATTAAAAAATGTAGACCGCGTAGGCGGAGCGAAGCGTAGTCGGCTGGAGCTTCCCCACCTTTCTTAGGATGGGAAGCGACAACAAGGTCGTAATGTTTAATAAAATATAATCAAGGACAAGGTGATACTTTTTAACCCCGACCCCAAAATCATCGGCAGGGTGATGTTTTTTTGCCCCGTCCCAAAAGACAGCAGCTTATCAATTAAGCCCGTCCTTTTTGACAGCTTTTTTCTTCTCTAATTTATAATCAATTAAATCAATAACAATTATTTTAAAAGCAGCAGCTATAGGCACAGCCAAGAACATTCCAATCACTCCAAAATAAGCACCACCTATTGTAACAGCTGCAATAACTATTAAAGGACTAATTTTTAAAGAATTGCCCAAAATCTTAGGATTAATAATATTAGCATCAATTTGTTGAAGAACAATAGTAATAATAATCATCCAAACAGTTTGAGCTACTCCTCCTGAAATTAATGTAATTAAGGCACTTATCACAACACCAATTATTGCGCCAAAATATGGAATCATATTAAATAATCCTATTATAAACCCTAACAATGGTGCATACTTCAATCCCATTATACTAAAAGCAATACTTAAAATAGTTCCAACCACAACTGCGTCTAATAATTGTCCAGCAATAAAATTAAAAAATATTTGATTAGTACTATTAAAATATTTTCCTATGCTCTCGAAAGCCTTTTTATTAAAAATCACAAAAGCAAGTTTCTTTATAAAAACTAATATTTCCCTTCTCTCTGCCAACAAATAAATTGACACCACTATAGCCACAAATATATTAAAAATACTACCTGCTACACTTAGAATTCCCATAGCATATTGAGTAATATCTTTTATATTCAAATACTGTTTCAAATCAATATTTCTTAGAGTATCTATTGCTTGAGCTAATATATCTTTCTTAATTATTGAATCATCAGGCAAATTATTTAACTTATACATTGCAGTTGAATAATATCCTTGTAGATTATTTGCCAAATCTCCAACACTACTAAGTACAACCGGTAAAATAACCTGTACTATCAAAATTAAAAGCAACAAAGCAATTATATATACTAAAGCAATACTAATAACTCTAGCTTTCTTTCTTACAAACTTTACTTCTGTTTTTCTAATTATCCCCTCTATGCTTCGTGCTGGAATATAGAATAAATATGCAATTAGTATTCCTGCCAAAAATGGAGCTATTATATGAAAAAAGCCTCCTAAAAAATCGAAAATATAACCCAAGCTATCCAAGGTTTTATATACTGCAATTATAGCAATTGCAAGAAAAAACCAATATAACCATTTAGTTTTATGTTTTTTTATTTCGTTCAAAATAAACCTCCTTGTAAAATAATATTAAATATTTATTTCAAGCCCAATTGGGCAATGATCACTACCGTAAATTTCAGGATAAATTGAAGCTTCCTTTATATTTTTTTGAATATCTTTTGAAGTAATAAAATAATCAATTCTCCATCCTACATTTTTTTCTCTTGCTCTACCCATATAAGACCACCAACTATAAGCATTTTCTTTATTAGGATATAACTTTCTAAAAGAATCTATAAAACCTGCATCTAATAGCTCTGTCATCTTATTTCTTTCTTCGTCTGTAAAGCCTGCATTATGCCTATTAGTTTTAGGATTTTTTAAATCTATTTCCTTATGTGCAACGTTTAAATCTCCACACATAATTACAGGTTTGATTTTGTTTAATTTTAGTAAATAATTTCTAAACTCATCTTCCCAAATCATCCTATAATCTAGTCTTTCTAACTCTCTTTTTGAGTTAGGAGTATATACATTTACCATATAAAATTTTTCAAAATCAAGTGTAATTGTTCTTCCCTCTTTGTCATGTTCTTCTATTCCAATTCCATAGGTCACATCTAGTGGCTTAATTTTTGTAAATATGGCAGTTCCTGAATATCCCTTTTTTTCGGCACTATTCCAATAGCTCTGATAGCCTTTAAATGCAAGTTCAACTTGACCTTCTTGGCATTTAGTTTCTTGTATGCAAAATATGTCTGCATCTATTTTGGTAAAAAAATCTTCAAATCCTTTTTTTAAACATGCCCTTATTCCATTTACATTCCACGATATTAATTTCATTCTTATTATTTCCTTTTTTATTATATATTTAATATTCTTTTTCTTCAAATTCTTGCATTTTAGACGTTACTTGTTTTAAATCATTTATAAAATCTATCTTTTTGGTTTCATCTCTAAGTAGTGCTGCTGGATGCCATGTTGGCATATACCAAATTCCCTTTTGATTAATCCAATTTCCTCTGCTTGCTGTAATTTTATATTCTTTTCCTAATATGTTTTGTAATGCAACACTTCCAAGCAATACTATTATTTTAGGTTTTACAAGTATTACTTGATTTCTTAGGTAATTTAAGCATGTATTTGCTTCATCTGCTTCTGGATTTCTATTTCCTGGAGGTCTACATTTTACAATATTAGCTATGTATAATTCTTCTCTCTTTAGCCCTATTGCTTCTAATGCCATATTCATAAGTTTCCCTGCTTTTCCTACAAACGGTTCTCCTAGCCTATCTTCATCTGCTCCAGGTCCTTCTCCTATGAACATTATATCTGCATTTTTGTTTCCTACTCCGAACACTATATTTGTTCTATTTTGACATAGCTTACATTTTTGGCAATTTATTATAGATTTTTCTAATTCTTCAAAGGTTTCAAACATATTACTTTTAGCTCCTTTGTCATCCTCTTTTTATAATTTTACATAATTTTTTAAATTCTTAATAATAAAACTCTACATTGCATTGAGTTTACAATGATGTAGAGTTGGTGCACCAGGAGGGATTCGAACCCCCGACCTTCCGGTTCGTAGCCGAACGCTCTATCCAGCTAAGCTACTGGTGCGTACTTTTCTATTATACATTGATTTAACAAAGATTTCAAGAGAAATAACTAAATTTTCTATGCTAAAATTAAATTTATATTACAATTCACGGCCAATTTAACTTAAAGTCAGCGACCGTGGTTAATACAATAATTATTTTTCATGTATTGTGGGGACCGTTCAATGTTTTCTTTGTGTATTTAATAATAGAAAATTCATTAAAATTCCCTTGTTCATTGCATTCGAAAGAAATTGTAAAGCAAAAGAATGAGCCTCTTTCACTTAGTCCTCACTCATTGCATTCGTTCGACGTGAACATCCCTCATTCTTTTGCTTAACAATTTCTAATACTCATTCCAATCAAGCGGGAATTTAATGAATTTTCTATTATTAATACACTTAGAAAACATTAGAATGGGGAAATGAAAAATAATTATGTATTCACCACGTGGCAGGACACATTAATATTAAAAGCCGTGAATTGTAACAAATTTATAGTTACAATTTATCACTAAAACAGGTAGAACTTTAAGTTCTACCTGTTTTTTTATTTAGTTCCACTTGGAGGTCTAATGCTTGTAGAAGGTGAAATTGGTGATCCAAAATTTGGTGTTCCATTACTATTCCATCCAAATCTTTGGATAAATACCTTTCTATCTCCCCACCAATCGTCTCCTTCAGATACATAAGGGTTTGTATTGCCATGATATACAATCCAATCTTCTTTTCCATCAGGAGATTTTACAAAGCACGCATGTCCTGGTCCATACACACCATTTCCTGATTTAAATACTGGTCCGCTCTTACTCCATGAACTACTATTTAAAGGATTACTTCCATTTAATTTTAACAATCCTAAGCAATAACTTGATGTCCAAGAGCCTGATGCAGAATATACAATAAATACACTACCATTATGTTTTAATATTTGAGGTCCTTCGTTTATATATGGGTATCCTACTCTTTCCCATGAGTTATTTGGTGTTGAAATGCAAACACGTTCACCAGATACTTGTTTAGGACTACTCATTTGTGCTATGTATAGGTTTTGTTGACCATTTGAATATCCTGGCCATCCAGACCAAATGAAGTATAATTTGTTATTATAATTAAGCACTGTACCATCTATTGCCCATTTGCCTCCTGTATTAAGTTGTCCTCTGTTTGTATAACTTCCAAGGGCATCTGATGTATTTGATTCAAATACATACATACGTCTACTTCCTTCATTTGAATCATATTGAATTGCAGCATATACATACCAATGTCCATTAAAGTAATGTATTTCTGGTGCCCATATTGATCCACCTTTATAAATTTCTGTTCCTCCTGATTGAGTCAAGTTAGTTAATGTTGTTGTTTTAAAAACTTTTATTGAGTTTCCTGTTGATTTTACATAGTAATAATATCTGTCTTTTTGGTATACAAATGGATCTGCACCATACATTTGAGGATTTTTAAAATTGTTCATTTGCCATATTGCATATAGGTTAATAGATTTTGAAATACCATTTATCCAATTGTTAGATACTGAACTATTTTTCTTGTAGCCTTTTCCGCTTCCATCTGCTTTTGTATTCCATTGTACAAATGTATATCCATTTCTTGAAACCTTAGTATTAAATTTTTGTCCACTTTTTCCATATGTAAATGTTTGTGTCCCTCCTCCGCTGCCTCCGTTTGCTTTAAATGTAACTTTTATACTCTTTTTAATAGTTACCTTACAAGTAGCTTTTTTACCATTTGAAGTTTTAGCTGTAATTGTTACTGTACCACCTTTTTTTGCAGTAATTTTTCCTTTTGTACTAACTGTAGCAACTTTTGTATTACTACTTGTCCACGTAATCTTTTTATCTGTTGTATTCTTTGGTGAAATAGTTGCTTTTAAAGTTGCTGTCTTGGATTTGTTCATATTAATAGTAATTGATTTTTTGTTTAATTTGATACTTGTTGCTTTTATTACTTTTGCTTTTACTGTTACTGTACATGCTGCAACTTTTTTATTGTTTCCCTTTGAAACTGCCATTATGGTTGTTGTTCCTGTTTTTACACCTTTTATGTTTCCATTTTGGTCAACTGTTGCAATTTTAGTATTATTTGAAGAATATGTAACTTCTTTATTTGTTGCATTACTTGGTTCTATTGTTGCTGTTATTTTAGCTTTGTTTCCTTCTACTATTTCTATCTTTGTTTTATCTAATTTTATTCCCGTTACACCTATTATACTTGGTTTAGGAGTTGGCTGAACTGCTGTTTCTTTTACTATAACCTCACATTCTGCTGTTTTTCCGTTATTACTTTTTGCAACTATTTTTGTTGTTCCTGCTTTGATTCCTTTTATTTTTCCATTTTTATCAACTGTTGCAATTTGTTCATCATTTGAACTATATGTTATTTCTTTATTTGTTGCATTAGCTGGTTCTATTGTTCCTGTTACTTGCTCTTCTTTGCCTTTATCTATCTCAATTTTCGTTTTATTTAATTTTATTCCTGTAACTTGTATTATTTGAGGCTCTGGTGTTGGTTCTGGTGTTGGTTCTGGTGTTGGCTCCGGTGTTGGAATTGGCTCTGGTGTTGGAGTTGGATTTATTACATTTTCTATTACTGTTACTTCACATTTTGCTGTTTTTCCATTATTGCTTTTTGCAACTATTGTTGTTGTTCCAGCTTTAATTCCTTTTATCTTTCCATCTTTATCTACTGTTGCAATTTGCCCATCATTTGAGCTATATGTTATTTCTTTATTTGTTGCATTAGTTGGTTCTATTGTTGCTGTTATTTTTTCTTCTTTATCTTTTTCTATTTCTATTTTTGATTTATCTAATTTAATTTCTGTAACTTCTATAGCCTCATCAATTTCTTCTTGATCCAAATCTATCTCTCTTGTTTCTCCCCATCCTGGATGTTTAGTTTTTACATCATTATTACTGTCTGCTGCTATATATCTTAATACATATAACAGATCTCCTGTATTTACATTTCCATCTTTTGTTGTATCTGCAAGTTTTAACCTTTTATCTGTTAGTATCCATTCTGGATGCTTATTATTTGCTTTTGCAGAAACATGCCTTGCTAATAATAACATATCTATTGAATTAATTTTATTATCACTATTAATATCTCCCAATATTGCTTTATTAGTAGCAGTTACTTCATTGGAAGTTATTATTATTGTTGTAAATATCATTAGTATTATAATTGAAAAGATTGTTTTTCTCATTACGATCCCTCCGTTCTTTTTTCCTATGTATCCACATACTTTTATTATAACACATTTTACATAATATAGCAAATTTCCCAAAAGAAAAACGAGCTATATGCTCGTTTTTTGTGTTTTTTTATATTTTTTTCCATTTGTTATGTTGCCTGTAAAAGACAATTGCTGATGCAATAGCTGCAATAAGAAGAATTGTCTTTATTATTTCAACTGCTCCTGTATATGGTAATTTGTTGTTACTTGTGCTTGCATCTTGATTGTTTCCACTATTTGCCTCATTCATACTTTCTGTATCAATAACAGTGACTTTCATATCGTCTTCCTCAGATTCATTTGAATCTATTTCAGTTTTATTGTCTTCTTCTATATCTGTATCATAATTATAATCATCATTATAATTATTTTTATTCTCATTTTCTTCATCATCTTTGTCGGTTTCATTTTTTGCTATAATTTTTACGTCTATTGTTTTATCTGGTATTTCAATAGTTTGATCATCATCTGCAGTAATTATGATATTATTCAACTGCACTTTCTTATTTCCTGTACTACTTGCATTTTGCTTTGCTTTAAATTTTAAAATTGCCACATCTTCATCTGTTTTTCCTGGTTCATAGCCATTTCTAGCCATAAAAATCATATTTTCTCCTATTATGCCATCTGCTATTTTACTCCAGTTTTCAGAGTTTTCTATACTATATTCGAAAATTGCTGAATCATATTTTACATTTGCCTGAAACATAACAATTCCATTTCCAGCATCTATATTAGTGGCTTTTAGTTCATATTCAATCGTTTCGCCTGGCTGTACTTCTTCTACATCAGGTATTATTTCAATATCACATGTGTACCCAAATACATTAGTTGAATATATACTTACAAATATTATTATTATCGTTAGTATTCTATAAAACTTTTTCTTCATTTTATTCCTCCACTAAAAATTATTCATTTGAAATGGTTATAGGCACACTCTTATCTTCTATTGTAAATGACGCATCTTCATCTGCTGTGAATCTAATTTCACTAATATCTAAAGATTGTTCTCCATTTTCTATGTCTTCCTTAGCTGTTAATGTTATTTTAGCAATTGTTTGATTATCTGAGTTTGGCAATAAGTCATTTCTACTCATAGTTAAGTAATCATCTGTAAATGTAGTTTTAGACCATTGACTATTTTCGTCATTTACAATTTCACAATCAAAAGCATCTGTATCATAATCTAACAATGCTTCAAAAATTATAATTCCACTTCCTGCTTTAATATTTTCTGCTTTTATTTCATAAGTAACAGTTTCTCCTGGTTTTATTTGTGATTTATCACCTACAATTGATAAATCACATGTATAATCATCACGTATATCGCTATCTGAACTATCAATTTCATCTGAATAATCATCATTTAAATCGCTTTCACCATAAATAAGTTCATCATAAGATTTTTTATAATTTGAATATAGTATTCCCAATACAATATTAGTTATTATAGATATTACTAAAATTGTTGAAATTATTAAATAAATTACTAATTTTTTTGTTTCAAGCTTTACAACACCTTCCTCTGGTGATCTTCTATCCGCAACTCTTCTATCTCCCATTTTTTTATCTCCCATCTTTATTAATTATTCTAATTTATATCATAAAAAAAATACAAATTCAACATTTTTTTTAATTTATATAAAAAAAATTACTATCGCTATTATTCCCATTGTTTTACATTGACAAAACTGTTATTTCCGTATACAATAAAGTGGTAAAATTATAATTTATAATGTAAAAATTAAGGAGATAGATATATATGGAAAATACATTACACGTTGGTCTTGATGTAGGTTCAACTACTGTCAAGATAATTGTTATGAATAGTAACGGTGAAACAATACATAAAGATTACCAAAGACACTTTTCAGATACAAAAAATACTGTTTGTAAAGTTTTAGAAGATTTATGCCAAATGTACCCAGATAATACATTTACTTTGGCATTAACTGGTTCTGGAGCAATGTCTGCTGCCAAGTTTTTAGATGTACGCTTTATACAAGAAGTTATTGCATGTAAAAGATCTGTTGAAAAATACATTCCAAAAACAGATGTCGTAATAGAACTTGGTGGAGAAGATGCTAAAATAATCTATTTTGATAAATCAATTGAGCAACGTATGAATGGTACTTGTGCAGGTGGTACTGGAGCATTTATTGACCAGATGGCTTCACTTTTACATACAGATACAGAAGGTTTGAATAAATTAGCAAAAAACTATTCAACAATTTACCCAATAGCTTCGCGTTGTGGAGTATTTGCTAAAACTGATGTACAACCACTTATTAATGAAGGTGCTGCTAAAGAAGATATTGCTGTATCAATTTTTCAAGCAGTTGTAAATCAAACTATAAGTGGATTAGCTTGTGGTAGGCCAATTAGAGGAAATGTTGCATTTTTAGGAGGACCATTAAACTATTTATCTGAACTTAGGAAAAGATTTATTGAAACTTTGCATCTAACAGATGAACAAATCATAGTTCCAGAAGAAGCTCATCTATTGGTTGCAAAAGGTGCTGCTTTAGACTCTTTACACGCAAATCCAATTACTGTAGAAGAATTAAAGCAACGTATTGAAAACTTACGCAATTCTCAAGATAATACAACACACCCTTTAGAACCTCTATTTAAAAATGATGAAGAATACACAGCCTTTAAAGAGCGTCATTCAAAAACTAAAGTTGCAAAAAGAGAACTTGCTAACTTTAGTGGTGACTGTTTCTTAGGAATTGATGCAGGTTCTACAACAACAAAAATTGTACTAATAGATTCTGATGCAAATTTACTATATTCACTATATGGTAGTAATGAAGGAAATCCATTAAATAGTGTTACAGAAATGCTTGAAAAACTATATGAAGTATTACCAGAAAAAGCAGTTATTCGTTATAGTGGAGTTACTGGTTATGGTGAAAAATTAATACAAACAGCATTAAATATTGACCTAAATGAAATTGAAACGATAGCACACTTTACTGCTGCTAAACAATTTGAGCCAGATGTCACTAGTATTGTAGATATCGGCGGTCAAGATATGAAATACATAAAAATGAAAAATGGAGCAATTGACAATATACTTTTAAACGAAGCATGCTCATCAGGATGTGGCTCATTTATAGAAACTTTTGCCAAAAGTTTAAATCTTGATATAAAAACATTTGTTGATGAAGCCTTATCAGCTAAAAGACCTGTTGACTTAGGTTCAAGATGTACAGTGTTTATGAACTCTAAAATAAAACAAGCTCAAAAAGAAGGCTATAGTGTTGGAGACATATCAAGCGGGCTTTCATATTCTGTTATAAAAAATGCTATTCAAAAAGTTATGAAGGTTAGAGATGTATCAACATTAGGCGACCACATAGTAGTTCAAGGTGGTACATTTTATAATGATGCTGTACTTCGTGCATTTGAAAAAATTGTTGGTAAAAATGTAGTAAGGCCTGACATAGCTGGTCTTATGGGTGCTTATGGTATGGCACTCTTATCAAAAGAGCAATATGAAGCAAATCTTGACTTAGAATACACATCTACAATTGCAAGCCTAGAAGAATTACACAATTTAGACATACAAGTAACTCACACTCGTTGTAATAGATGTGAAAACCATTGTAAATTAACAATTAATAAATTTAGTAATGGACATATTCACGTTTCTGGAAACAGATGTGAAAAAGGTGCAGGAATTGCAACAAAAGAAACTCAGTTACCTAATTTGATGAAATACAAATATGAAAGATTATTTCAATACAAGCCTTTAGATGAAAAGTTTGCAACGAGAGGTACAGTAGGAATACCAAGAGTTCTAAATATGTATGAAGACTATCCATTTTGGTTCACATTTTTAACAGAACTTGGCTTTAGAGTAATAATCTCTGAAAAAAGTACTCGTCAAACTTATGAAAAAGGTATGGAATCTATGCCTTCAGAATCAGTTTGTTATCCTGCTAAGCTTTCTCATGGACACATTGAAAGTCTACTAGAACAAGGTATTAAAACAATTTTCTATCCATGTATGCCATATTCAAGAAAAGAATATGAAAAAGCAGATAATAAATACAATTGCCCAATAGTAATATCTTATTCAGAAGTTTTGAGAAACAATGTTGAAGGTTTAAAGAAAGAGGAAATTAAATTTATCAACCCATTCTTACCTTTTGATAAAAAAAATCTTGTAAAAAAAGTACTTGAATTAGATGAATTTAAAGAATATAACTTTACAAAGGCTGAACTTATAAAAGCTGCTGAAGCTGCCGAAAAAGAATATCAAAATTATAAACACGACATTCGTACAAAAGGTGAAGAAACAGTAAAATATATAAACGAAAATAACTTAAAAGGTATTGTTTTGGCAGGTCGTCCATATCACACAGACCCTGAAGTAAATCATGGAATTGATACCTTAATAACTTCTCTTGGCTTATGTGTACTAACAGAAGACAGTATTTCACACTTAACACAAGCCAAAAGACCATTGCGTGTAGTTGACCAATGGGTATTTCATGCAAGATTGTATGCAGCCGCTGACTATGTTGGAAAACAAGATAATTTAGAATTGGTACAACTTAATTCCTTCGGTTGTGGTGTTGATGCAATAACAACAGACCAAGTAGAAGAAATTTTATCAAGCTATGGTAAAATGTATACATTAATAAAAATAGATGAAGTGAATAACTTAGGTGCAATACGTATTCGTATTAGGTCACTTTTAGCAAGTATGAAAAAGCGTGAACAAGAAAAAACTGAAGCTAAACTTGATGGTGATTATGGCTTAAAGAAAAATATTTTTACAAAAGAAATGAGAAAAGATTACACTATACTTATTCCACAAATGGCACCAATCCACTTTGAAATGTTAGAAGCAGCTGTAGGTGCAAGTGGATATCATGTAGAACTTTTAAGAGAATGTACTCAAAAAACAGTTGAAACAGGACTAAAATATGTAAACAATGATGTTTGCTATCCATCTATCTTAGTTACAGGTCAAATGATTGAGGCACTAGAATCAGGTAAATATGATTTAAATAAAACAGCACTTATAATGAGTCAAACAGGTGGTGGTTGTAGAGCAACAAACTATATCGGTTTTATTAGAAAGGCCTTAAAAGATGCAGGTTTTGGGCATGTACCTATAATTTCATTCAACCTAGTTGGTATGGAAAAAATGCCTGGCTTTAAGCTAACCATTCCAATGGTGGAAAGACTTTTAAAAGCTGTATTATATGGTGATTTATTGCAAAAGCTTTACTACAAAAATAGAGCTTATGAAGTTAATAAAGGCGAATCAAAGAAATTATTTGACAAATGGCTTGAAAAATGTAGAGAATTAGTTAAAAAGTCATCAAATAAGGATTTTAAACAAAGCATTTATGACATGGTAGATGACTTTGAAAAAGTAGAATTAGACACTAGCACACCTAAGCCAAGAGTTGGTGTTGTTGGTGAAGTACTAATAAAATATCACCCATTTGGTAATAACTATGTTGCAGATTTACTTGATAAAGAAGGTGCTGAAGTTGTTTTACCAGACTTTATGGGATTTATCAAATTTATGGCAACACATAAAATTACTTTTAATACATTGCTAAATACCAGTCCTATGGTTGCAAAAATTGCTAAAGGTGCTATAAAACTTATTGAAATTATGGAAAAAGATGAAAAAATTGCTTTAGAAAAATCTAAAAAAGGATATTTACCTTTATGTGATATTTGGCACCTAGAAAGCAAAGTTAAAGACGTACTTTCTATAGGAAATCAAACTGGTGAAGGTTGGTTTTTAACAGCTGAAATGATTGAATATATTGAAAATGATATTCCTAATATTGTTTGTGTTCAACCTTTTGCTTGTTTGCCTAATCATGTTGTAGGTAAAGGTGTTATTAAGACTATTAGAGAGAAATTCCCTGAAGCAAATATTTCTCCTGTAGATTATGACCCTGGTGCAAGCGAAGCTAACCAAGCTAACAGGATTAAGCTCCTTATGACTGTTGCTAAGGATAATTTGGAAAGGCAGCAAAAGGAAAAAGAAGCTTTGGATAAAGAAAATGCTGATTTGAAAAAGGAAGCAGCCACAATTTAAAATAGAGCGTGCCAAAGTGGACTGCTGTCTTTTGGGACGGGGCAAAAAAACATCACCCTATCCATTGGTTATATTTATTAAAAAATGTAGACCGCGTAGGCGGAGCGAAGCGTAGCGGCTGAAGCTTTCCTTTCATTAATATAAATTTCAATGAAAGAAAGCGACAACAAGGTCGTAATGTTTAATAAATATAACCAATGGATAGGGTGATGTTTTTTAACCCCGTCCCCAAAGACAGCAGGGTGATGTTTTTTTGCCCCGTCCCAAAAGACAGCAGTCCACTTTGGCAACTTAAGCTTCGCGTTTCCAATAAAACAAGTATTGCTGAGCAATTCCAGCTAAGTTTCCAAACTTTTCTTGTGCAATTTTTTCTATTTGCCTTTTATTTACTTTTGTTTCGTCTTCATTTTTTATGTATAATTCATTCATAACTCTTCTAACCCACACGTCAATTGGGAAAACTTCTAGTCTCTTTAAATCTGAAAAAAGTAAAACGCAATCAGCAACTTTTGGTCCTACTCCAGAAAGTGTTAAAAGCTTTTCTCTAACCTTCACAGTGTCTGGTTCTTTATATAGTTCCTGTAAATCTACCTTTTTATCTAAAATCATATGTGTTGTTTCGTATAATCGTACATCTCTAAAGCCTAGTCCTAATTTCCTATAATCTTCTACTTTTACATCTATTAACTGTTCAGGTGTTGGGAATGTATAATATTTACTTCCATTCCATTCTATTGCATCACCATAGTTTAAAGACAATCTTTCAATAATTCCTTTAATCCTTGGAATATTATTATTAGCAGAAATTATAAAAGAAATAATCGTTTCCCATAAGTCTTGGTTAAGTATACGTATTCCGCTACCATATTTAATGCTAGTACTTACATTTGTATCAACTTTTGACAACGTCTTTTTTATTATTTCATAATCTCTATTTAAATCGAAATACTCTGTAACTACTTCTTGTAAATTTCCATCACAGATGCCTTTAAACTCAACCTTATTTCCATCTTTTTGCACATTTAAAACGTTGCCCTTAAAAATTCCTGTATAGCTTCCATCTTCTTGTTTATTCCATCTAAAGCATTGCCCACAGTCAAATATGTGTGACAATTCAAAAGAGTCACAACTATTTAATACATATTTTTGTTCTTTCATCCTTTACCTCAAACAGCTTTTTATTTTAACTTCATTGATAACATTTTAGAAATACCGTTTTCCTCCATAGTAACACCATAAACAGTATCTGCAGCTTCCATGGTGCCTTTTCTATGAGTTATAACTAAAAATTGTGTATTATCAGTATAGTGTTTTAAATAATCTGCAAATCTATATACATTAACATCATCAAGTGCAGCCTCAATTTCGTCAAGCACGCAAAATGGTGCAGGATTAAGTTTAAGAATAGCAAATAATAATGCTATAGCAGTAAATGCCCTTTCTCCTCCTGATAAAAGCATCATATTTTGGAGTTTTTTTCCAGGTGGCTGTACAGTTATGTCTATTCCACATTCTAGTATATTTTCTTCATCAGATAACTTTAATTCAGCTTTTCCTCCACCAAAAAGCTCTTTAAATACCTCTCCAAAGTTTTTATTTATAATTTCAAACTGATTTTTAAATTGCTCTTTCATAGCTGCCGTTATTTCTTGAATCATTTTTCTAAGTTTTGACATTGTGTTTTCTAAGTCAAGTCTTTGCTCACACATAAAATCATATCTTTGCTTCATATTTTTGTATTCTTCTATTGAATCTACATTAACACTGCCTAAATCTCTTATTTCTTGACGTAAACCTTTTACTCTTTTTTGAGTATGTGCAACATTTTCTGGCTTTTTATATTCTTCTACTGCATTTGGAGTAATTTCATATTCCTCCCACATTGTATTAATATTATTGTTTAATTCGTCTTCTAATTTTGTTTTCTTTGCATCTAATTTTACAATTTGGGATTTTAAGCCTTCTATTGTTTCATATTCTTTGCTTTGTTCTTTTTCTTTTTCATCAAGCTTTTCATTCTTTTCTATTCTTTCTTGTTTTAGTTTTTCTATTTTTGAGCCACTATTTTGCACATCTTGTTTTACTTTTTCTATTTTCTGTTTTGTTTCTTCTATCTTTTTGCTTAATGATTCATTATCTGTTTTTATTTGCTTGATTCCAACTGTCTTATTTTCAATGCTTTTCTTATTATTTTCTATTTCTTGATTAATCATTGCTGACATTTCTTCAATTGAACTTTCACTCTCATCAAATGACGATACTGATATTTTTAAATTTGTGATGTCAAAGTTTAAATCATCTATGTATTTTTGATCATCTTTATTTAGTTCTGCAAATTCTTGTACTGTTTTTACTAATTCTTTATTTTTTTCTGTAATATCTTGTATTTCATTTTCATCTTTATTTACTTGCTCTGTCGTTTCGTTTTTTTGTTCTTTAATATTCTCTAATTCTTGTTTGTATTTGTTTAGCCTTGATTCAATTTTCTCTATATTTTCATCAATTGAAGTTACTCTTTGCTTTTCTGTTGCATAAGTAATTTCAATCTCTTGCAGCTCTTTTTCTAAACTTGTAGCTTCTTCCATTATATCCTCAGATTCAGATAAAAACATATCTTTTTCTTTTTCATATTTTTCTATCTTACCCTTTAAATCTTTCAAGTTTTTTTCTAAATCTTCTATTTCTCTACTTCTACCTAGAATATTTACTGTCTTTTTTGCTACAGATCCACCTGAAATTAATCCCGATGGATTAATAACATCACCATCAGTTGTTACAATTCTAAATGTATATCCATTCTTTTTAGCAACTTTAATTGCGTTATCCATATTGTCTACAATTACTGTTCTTCCAAGCAAATTAAATATAACTTGTTCATATTTTTTATCAAACTGAACCAAATCAGCAGCAACACCAATTACTCCATTTTCTTTTCCCTTTATTTTGTCTAGTTTTCTACCTTTGACAGATGTTAATGGTAAAAAAGATGCTCTGCCTAAATTATTTTTTCTTAAATGTTCTACTAATTTTTTTGCATCCTGCTCTGTTTCTGTAACAATATTTTGTAGACTTGCACCCATACACATCTCAATTGCAGTTTCATATTCTTTTGGAACTGATATAATATTTGCTAAAACTCCGTGCATTCCTTGACCAAGCTCTTTTATTTGTTCACAATCTTTAAGTAATAGCTTAACACTTTTAATATACCCCTCTTTTTCCTTTTCAGTTTCTACTAAGAATTTTAGTCGTGACTCTTTTATTCTATATTCGGAGCTAAGCATATTGATATTCGATTCATATGATTTTATTTTTGTTTCTCTTTCTTCCCTCTTGCTTGAGATTTTTTCTAAACTTCCAAGTACTTGGTTTCTTTTACTATCTATTTCTTGGAAATTTTTTTGAATATCTGCCTTTATAAGCCTTGTTTTATCGAGTTCAGAAATTCCAGATTCTATTTCCAAATTAACTTGTTTTTCGGTTTTTCTATAGTTTTCTAAATCTGCATTTAGTTTGCTTATATTAGCTTGAAGTTCATATTTTTTATCTGTATTCTCCTCTATTGTTTTTTTCTTTTCTTCTATTTCTATTTCTTTTGAAGATAGTTTTTTAGTAAGCTCATTTAATTCGCTTTCTTTTTCTTTTAATTCTGTTTCAAATTTTTCTTTGTTTTTCTTTAAATTCTCTTTTCTTTCTTGCTTTTGATTTAATTCTTTTTCTAATTCTGTAATTTTTTCTTTATATTCTTCTATTTCTTTTTGATATCTTTGACTATTCTCTTTGTTATTCTCTATTCTAGTATTTGCAACATTTATATCTGAATTTAAGCCTTCTATTTTCTTTTGGCTTTCAAAACCTATATTAGACATATCTTCAATTTTTTGTGTAATTTCATCTAATTCGGATTTTAGATTTTCTTTAAGTTGTTTTATTTTTTCAAGCTTACCTTCTTCTAAATTTAAGCTCTCTTTCATAGCTTGTTCATCATTTACAAGTTCTTCTAAACTTTTTTTATATTTTTCAATATTATATAAAAATAAACCAACTTCTATATCTTTTAGTTCTTCTCTTAAACTTAGATATTTTTTTGCTTTTTCAGATTGAGCTTTTAATGGCTCAATATTAGCTTCTATTTCAGCTAAAATATCATTAATTCTAAGTAAATTAAGTTTAGTTCTTTCAAGCTTTTTTTCAGATTCTTCTTTTCTTGTTCTATATTTTACAATTCCTGCAGCTTCTTCAAAAATATGTCTTCTATCTTCAGACTTATTACTTAAAATTTCATCAATTTTACCTTGTCCAATTATAGAATATCCATCTTTACCAATACCTGTATCCATAAATAATGTTAGCACATCTTTTAATCTACATGGCACTTTATTTATGTAATACCCAGTTTCTCCACTTCTGTAAATCTTTCTTGTTACAGTAACCTCAGAATACTCTATTGGCAAACTTCCATCTTCATTATCAAACACTAGCGAAGCTTCAGCAAAGCCTAACGACTTTCTTGCTTGAGTTCCAGCAAAAATAATGTCAAGAGATTTTGTACCTCTTAATGACTTCATACTTTGCTCGCCTAGTATCCATCTAATTGCATCTGATATATTACTCTTTCCTGATCCATTTGGTCCTATTACACTTGTTATTCCTGGTCTAAATTCTAGCACAGTCTTATCTGCAAATGATTTAAACCCTTGCATCTCTAGTCTCTTTAAATACATTTTTTCTTTCCTTTTTTAATCTTCAATTCTTATATGTACATCTTTTAATTGTTCATCAAAAACCTTTGATGGTGCATTCATTAATACATCTCTTGCTTTTTTATTCTTTGGAAAAGCGATAACTTCTCTAATATTTTGTGAATTAGCAATTAGCATAACCATTCTATCTATTCCAGGTGCAGCACCAGCATGTGGTGGTGTTCCATATTGAAATGCATTATATAAGGCTCCGAATTTTTCTTTTATATCTTGTTCCTTGTATCCTGCTATTTCAAATGCTTTTAACATTATTTCTGGATTATGGTTTCTAACAGCACCTGAAGCCATTTCATATCCATTGCATACTACATCATATTGGTATGCTAATATATCTAACGGATTCTTTGTCTCTAATGCATCAAGTCCTCCTTGTGGCATAGAAAAGGGATTATGACTAAAATCAATTTTTCCTTCATCTGACAATTCATACATTGGGAAGTCTACAATAAAGCAAAATCTGTATGCATCTTTTTCTAATAAATCTAATCTATTTCCAAGTTCAATTCTAACTAAACCAGCTATCTTTTGGGCAACCTGTAATTCATCTGCTATAAAAAATATACTACTATTAGATTTTACTCCATAATCTTTTTGTAATGCTTCTTTGATACTGTCTGTAATGAATTTAGCAATTCCACCTGTGATTTGACCATCTTTTTCAAATTTTGTCCATGCTAAGCCTTTAGCGCCTGCTTCTTCTACAGCAAAGTCTGTCATTTTGTCAAAGAATTTTCTTCCTTGTTCAGCTCCATTTTCTACAACTATTGCTTTTATTGTTTTTCCTTTAAAAGCGTTGAAGTCTGAATCTTCAAACAATTTTGTTACATCTTGGATAACAAGTGGGTTTCGTAAATCTGGCTTATCTATTCCGTATTTTTCCATAGCTTCTTTGTAAGGAATACGTATAAATGGCCCTTCATCCACCTTACAATTTGTAAATCTTTTAAATGTATAAGGAATTATTTCTTCAAGCACTTTAAATACGTCTTCTTGAGTTGCAAAAGACATTTCAAAATCTAATTGATAAAATTCACCTGGTGCTCTGTCTGCTCTAGGATCTTCGTCTCTAAAACATGGTGCTATTTGATAGTATTTGTTAAATCCTGATACCATAAGTAATTGTTTAAATTGCTGCGGTGCTTGAGGAAGAGCATAAAACTCTCCTGGGTGTAATCTACTTGGTACTAAAAAATCTCTTGCTCCTTCTGGTGATGAATTTGCTAAAATTGGTGTTTGAATTTCGGTGAATTCTAATTCATCCATTTTATTTCTTAGTGTTTTTAATATTTCTGACCTTAATAATATATTGTTATGCAAAGCTTCATTTCGCAAATCTAAAAATCTATATTCTAATCTTAAATCTTCTCTAACTTCTTGATTTGTGTTTATTTCAAAAGGAAGAACATTTTTGCATTTTCCAAGTACTTCAAATTTTTCTGCAATAACTTCTATTTCTCCTGTTGGAATGTTTTTGTTTTTGTTTGTTCTTTCTACGACTTTACCACTAACATAAATACAGCTTTCTGTTGGAACGTCTTTTGCTTGTTTTTGTAATTCTTCATTATTTAGTACAATTTGTGTTATTCCCTTTTCATCACGTAAGTCTATAAATGTCATTGCTCCTAAATCTCTTATTTTTTGTATCCAGCCTGAAAGTTCAACACTTTCATTTACATTGCTTATGTTTAATTCTCCTAAATTGTGTGTTCTATACATTTTTATTCTCCTTTAATTAGGGTTAGCTATATAATATCCAACTCCTCTTTTTGTAATTAGTATTTGCGGATTAGATGTATCTTTTTCAATTTTTTCTCTAATTCTTCTAACTGTTACATCTACTGTTCTAATATCACCATAGTATTCATATCCCCAAACCTTTTCAAGTAGTAGTTCTCTTGTTATAACAAGATTTGGTTGCTCTGCTAAAAATCTTAGAACTTCAAATTCTCTTATGGTTAAGTCTATAACGTTTCCTCTTACTTTAACCTCAAATTTATCTAAGTTTAATTCTAATTCTCCAACTTCAATAATTCCACTTTTGCTACTCTTCTTTTTTTCTGGTACTGGATTGGTTGCAGGTGTGCTTTCGACTTTTCTCAAATTTGCTTTAATTCTAGCCATAAGTTCCCTAACACTAAATGGTTTTGTTATATAATCATCAGCACCTAATTCAAGTCCTAAAATTTTATCTAATTCTTCCCCTTTAGCTGAAAGCATTAGTATTGGTATATTTAATGTGTTTTTTATTTTTCTACATACAGATAATCCATCTAGTTTTGGAAGCATTACATCTAGCAATATTAAATCTGGCTTTTCCTTAAGTGCAATTTCAACTGCTGTTTCTCCATCATAAGCTTCTAGCCAGTTATATCCTTCCTTTTTTAGATTAAAAATCAACATATCTACTATTGGTTTTTCATCATCTACTATTAATATTGTTTTTTTATCTGAATTTTCTTCCACAAAAATTCCTCCCTTTTCTTACGGATTCTTTATATTACATAAGTTATATCATAAATATTTTTATTATACAAGTTTTTTTAACATTATTTTATTAACAAGCATAAAAAGTCCCCATTACCTAAACACAGTAATGGGGGGAAAAGAAGTTTATGCTACTTCAAAGCTCAAACGAATGTTACCTTTAACCCACTTAGTAATACCTCTTGATATTAGTGTACTCTCATGATAATCACATCCAGCTTTCTTAAACATTGTCTCACAGATATCAGCTCTTTTTTTGTCTGATACAAATGTCTTATATATTACCTGGCAATTCGGTGCTTTCTGTATCATTTCAATTTCATATTTTATCATCTCATCAGTCATTTCTTCTGCCAATTGCTCATCTGTTAGTACCATAAATCTTCCTTTCTATTCCTGAGACCCTCTGCCTCACTTATAGTAATTATACTATTTTTTTCCATAAATTGCAAGTTTTACTTTAAAACAGCTAAGACTTCATATCTTTTTCCATCATCTATGAGATTTATAAAATTTGTTTCAATCTTTTTATTATTGATAAAAATCTCCTGTTTTTGGCTATTTTCTAATCCTTCAGGATTTTTTACTGTTATATCATAAATGCTGTTTTTATATTTATATCGTACTCTATATTCTTTCCATTCTTTAGATATACTTGGTTTTATATACAACTTGCTTCCTCGTTTTTTTAGCCCCAAAATATATTCAATTCCTGCTTTGTAAAACCAACTACTTGATCCTGTATACCACGTCCAGCCTCCACGTCCAGAAAGGTTTCCGCTTCCATATATATCTGCTGGTATTACATAAGGCTCAACTTTGTATTTATTTGAGGTGTCTCTCATTCTCGTGTGTTCAATTGGATTTACCATCTTATAAAGTTCTACTGCCTTTTCTCCAAATCCAAGTATACTTTCGGCAATAATTGCCCATATTGCAGCATGTGTGTATTGCAGTTAGTGCCATTTTTCCTTTTAGCCTTACTAATATATAATTTTCTTGTACCTTGTGTGTCGCAACTTCCAAACTTAAATATTACTTGTCTGTAAGTTGCTCCAATCGCACTCGCCAAAGGCTCGTTTGGTC
>JAFWKV010000002.1 GCA_017511265.1 Clostridia bacterium
AATTGCATTAGGCTTAGAACCTGCTGAACCTGGAATAATGCACAGAAAACCAAGGGATAGTAAAAAAGGATTATTTGCAGATGGATTATGGAACAAGATTATACTAGAAGGAATAATGATAGGAATGCTTACTTTGTTTGCCTTTTGTTTAGGTAATAACTTATATGGAGTAAAAGTTGGAAGAACAATGGCTTTTGTATCGCTAGGTTTATTAGAACTTATTCACTGCTTTAATATAAAAAGTGAGCAATCTATTTTCAAAACTGGATTATTTGATAATAAGTATCTAATTGGAAGCTTTATTTTAGGAACATTAATTCAAGTAATTGTGGTAATAGTACCAATATTTGCAAATGTGTTTGATTTAGTATCACTTGATAAAACTCAATGGATATACACAATTGCAATTTCAATTCTTCCTATACCTATTATGGAATTGCAAAAAAAGCTTAATGAGTTTACATTTGGCAAAGTTGTTTACACAGTTAACAATAATAAAAATATGAAAAAGATATATGATAAATAAAAAAAATATGCTATAATTATATATATTGCAATGCAATAGCAACAGTAAATCTATTTCTTAATTGGAAAGGATGTGGAGCTATATGAAAACAGTTGCAGATATGTTAGATAACGAAGCGAGAAGAAGAAATGACACTACTATGCAAAGAGGTGAGTTCCCAACTGAACGGAGAATTACAGTAAAAGAACTAGATGAAATGAGAACTGAGCTACATAGGTGTGCAATTGAAAATAAGATTGCTCGAGGCGAGGCTGCGTGGATATAGCTTCATAAAACTAAAATGGTGCTTATATTGTAATATAGGCATCATTTTTTTATAAAAAAATGTTAAGATATATAAAATTTTACTAAAATTTCTTGCAAAAAAGCTTTGCATATAGTATAATAGGACTGTTAAAATTTTTTAACAGTCCTTACTCATTTAAATAAAAATGGGTTATAAATCCAAGAGGAGGTGAAAGATAATGAACAAATACGAAAGTATTATCATTGTTGATCCAAAAGTAGATGAAGCAGGATTAAAAGCTTTAGAAGAAAAGTATACAAAAATGATCAACGAACATGGTAAAGTAGAATCTGTAGAAAATATGGGACTAAAAAAATTAGCATATCCTGTAAAGAAAAACGAGGAAGCTACATATTTATTATTCAATTTCGAAGCTGAACCAGATTATATAGTTGAGCTTGAAAGAAACTACAGAATAACAGATGAAATTATAAAATTCATCGTAGTTAAAAAATAAATGGTTGTGTTATGGCTTTAGCCATTACAAACCATTATATGCGTTAGCTGGAAGACTAATTAAGTCTAACAACAAAATTAAATAAAGAAGGGGCCTTTATTAAAGAAAGGTAAGTGATAAAATGAACAAAGTAGTATTAATGGGAAGATTAACAAGAGATCCAGAAGTAAGATATACACAAACAAACAATACATTGGTTGCATCTTTCTCACTAGCTGTAAACAGAAGATTTGTAAGACAAGGTGAAGAAAGACAAGCAGACTTTATAAACATAGTTGCTTGGGCAAAAACAGGAGAATTTTGTAGTAAATACTTTAAAAAAGGTCAACAAGTAGGCGTTATTGGAAGAATTCAAACAAGAACATGGGATGATGATCAAGGTGTAAAACATTATGTAACAGAAGTTGTTGCAGAAGAAGCTTATTTTGCAGATAGCAAAAGAGACTCTTATGATTCAGGAGATAATTTCGCAAATAACTTTGGTAACACAATGCCAGGTGCAAATGACACAAGTTCAGATTTTGAAGTATCTTCAGACGACGACCTACCATTCTAATAGCAAGGGGGGATAAAGATGGCAGACAAAAAGCAAAGAAAAAACAATTATGATGGAGATTACAATCCAAGATTTAGAAAACAAAGAAAAAAAGTGTGCGTACTTTGTAGTGATAAAAACTTTGTTTTAGATTATAAAAATCCAGAACAATTAAGAAAGTTTATAAATGAAAAAGGTAAAATATTACCTAGAAGAACTACAGGTGCTTGTGCTAAACATCAAAGAGACATTACAACAGCTGTTAAAAGAGCAAGACATATTGCTGTATTACCATATGCGGCTAAAGATTAGTCTATTTAAACCAGTTTTTATTTAGTAAAAGCTGGTTTTTTTATGGAAAGAAATGTAATGTGGGTATTGTATTTTCTAAAAATTTATGATATAAAATATACTAATATTTTTGCTATTTTATGTATATAAAATTTAATCTTTTAATTTTATCAATAAATTATATCTTATATTTAAATCAATAAATATATTTAAAAGTAAAAAAAGATAGGATGTGTTTACTATGGAAAATAATACAGAGAATTTAAAATCACAAATAGTGACTTCAAGTTTAGAAATCAAAAATTTAATTTATAATATAAGAGGAAAACAAGTAATGCTAGATAGCGATGTAGCTATGTTGTATCACTATGAAACTAAGTATATTAATCTTGCAGTTAAGAGAAATAAAGACAGATTTCCAGAAAATTTTTGCTTTCAATTAACTGAAGAGGAGTTTGATTTTTTAAGGTTGCAAATTGCAACCTTAAATGGAAATGGTAGAGGACATCACAAAAAATACTTACCATTTGTTTTTACAGAACATGGTATAACAATGTTAGCTGGATTACTTAAAAACAAAGTTGCAATTGATATTAGTATAAAAATTGTAAATTCATTTGTAGAAATGAGAAAATTCATAGCAAATAATGGACAAATTTTTGAACGTTTAACAAATATTGAATATAAGCTATTAGATTATGATAAAAAATTTGATGAAGTATTTAATCAATTGCAACATGAAGATAATTTTAAGCAAAAAATATTTTTTCAAGGACAAATATGGGAAGGTTATAGTTTGATA
This sequence comes from Clostridia bacterium, assembly GCA_017511265.1. GTDB lineage: Bacteria > Bacillota > Clostridia > TANB77 > CAG-508 > CAG-269. The sequence continues at coordinate 2,898 of JAFWKV010000002.1, forward strand.
ATAGATATAATAAAAACGGCTAAAGAAAAAATATTAGTTATAGATAATTACATTGATGATAGCATTTTAAAAATGTTATGTAAGAAAAATAGAAATGTAGAAGTTATTATTTTAACGTCAAACAGAAGTAATATTTCAGATTTAGACATACAGAAATTTAATAGGGAGTATCCAACATTAAAATTAGCAAAAACAAACAGATTCCATGATAGATTCATAGTTGTTGATAATAAGGTGATATATCATTGTGGAGCATCACTAAAAGATCTAGGGAAAAAGTGCTTTGCAATTAATAAAATAGAGGATATGGATTCTTTGAATAAATTAAGTAAAGTCATATAAAATTGGAAAATCTAGATTTATTAATAAAAACATGATAAAATAAGATAAAAAAGGGATAAGATAAATGGAAGTTGTAGTAATTGGTGGTGGACCTGCTGGTATGATGGCAGCAATTACCTCTGCAGAGAATGGAAATGAAGTAATTTTAATTGAAAAAATGAAATCATTAGGAAGAAAGCTTTTAATTACAGGTAAAGGAAGGTGCAATATAACATCTTCTTTAGATATGGAGAATTTTATAAAAAACATTCCTGGTAATGGAAGGTTCTTATTTAGCTGTTTTCAAAATTTCACTAATGAAGACATAATAGAATTTTTAAAAGAGCAAGGTCTAGAAACGAAGGTTGAAAGAGGAAATAGAGTATTTCCTGTAACAGATAAATCACAGGATGTGCTTCAATGTTTCACCAAAAAATTAAAAGAACTTAATGTAAAAATAATGTATAATTCGCAAGTTATTGAAATTATAACACAAGACGTAAAAAATAATAATCAAAATAATATAAATGAAGAGCAGAAAAACAAAAAGGAAAAAAAGATAGCTATAAAAGGAATACGATTAGCTAATGGTAAAGAAATAACAGCAGACAAAATAATTCTTGCAACAGGTGGAAAGAGCTATCCATTAACAGGATCAACAGGAGATGGATATAAGCTAGTACATAAATTAGGACATACAATAACAGAAATTAAACCATCTTTAGTACCACTAGAATGTTACCAAAAACATATATGTCAAGAATTGCAGGGACTAAGCTTACGAAATGTAAAAATAAAATTAGAAGACATAGAGAAAAATAAGATAATATATGAAGATTTTGGAGAAATGTTATTTACTCATTTTGGGGTATCAGGACCAACAATATTAAGCGGTTCATCCCATTTAGTAAGATATAAAAATGTAGAGAAATTGTTACAAGATAAAAAAATAAAATTAGCAATTGACTTAAAACCAGCACTAACAGAAGAAAAATTAAATGATAGAATTTTAAGAGATTTTGAACAGACTAAAAATAAACAATTTAAAAATAGCTTAGATAAATTATTACCACAAAAAATGATTAATATAGTTATAGATTTAAGTAAAATAAATCCTAAAAAACAAGTAAATGAAATAACAATGAAAGAAAGAATAAAATTAATACAAATACTAAAAAATCTTGAATTACAAATAAGTGATTTCAGACCAATAGACGAAGCAATTATAACAAGTGGAGGAATAAATATAAAAGAAATAAACCCAAAAACAATGGAATCTAAAATAGTAAAAGGACTGTATTTTGCAGGAGAAGTAATTGATGTTGATGCTTATACAGGAGGATTTAATTTACAAATTGCATATTCTACTGGTTACACTGCAGGTCAGCTTGCATCAAATAGTTAAGGAGGATCCAAAAATAGTGGAAGAGTTTTATACAATAAATAAAAACACATTAGCAGAGATAACAGAAAAAAAGTCAAAATTTATTGCAAATATTTTTTATGTTGAAAACAAAGAAGAAGCTGAAAATATAATAAAAAATATTAAAAAGAAATACCATGATGCAAGACATAATTGTGTAGCATATAGAGTTTATGAAAATGACAGCATTATAGAAAAATCCAGTGATGATGGTGAACCATCTGGAACTGCAGGAGCACCAATGCTTGATATACTAAAGAACAATAATTTATGTAACGTATTAGTAGTTATTACAAGATATTTTGGCGGAATTTTATTAGGCACAGGAGGTTTAGTACGAGCATATTCAGAATGTACAAAAAAGGCAATAGAAAATTCAGAAAAAGTATGCAAGTGCAAAGGATATAAAATAGAAATAGAATTAGATTACAATAATTTAGAAAACTTTAAATATTATTGCAGCAAAACAAATATACAAATAACGGAGATAGAGTATTTAGATGTAATTGTTTGTAAAATAGAATTAGAAAAGAAGACAAAACCAAATTTTATAAATGATATTGAAACAAAAAAGATAAATATAAATAAAATAAGAAATTTATGTGAAAAAATCATCAATAAAAGTGTAGAAAAATAAAGCTTTCATAAAATAAATGGAAAAATATTCCAAAAAAGTCTTGCCTAAAATAAAATGTTGTAATAAAATACAAACTGTAAAAAATTTACAATTATTTAGGAGGAGAATTTTATGAAAGAAAAACTAACAATATTAATAGCAGATGACAACCAAGAATTTAGTATGACACTTGCGTCATATTTAGAAAAACAAGAAGATATGGAGGTAATAAGTATAGCAAGAGATGGCAATGAAGCTGTTGATATTATTACAAATACTAAACCAGATGTTGCTATAATAGATATAATAATGCCACATCTTGATGGAATAGGAGTATTGGAAACAATAAATACTTTACATCTAGAGCATAGACCAATATGCATAATGCTTTCAGCAGTAGGGCAAGATAAAATAACACAAAGAGCAATTGCACTAGGTGCAGAATATTACATTGTAAAACCTTTTGACATAGAACTACTTGTACAAAGAATTAGAGAACTAAAAAACTACAAACCAACACAAAATACAACATTTATTACAAAAGAGATAAAACAACAATACATTGATATATCAAACCAAAACAAAAATAATGAGGAAAATTTAGAAGCATTAGTTACTAATGTAATACATGAAGTTGGTGTACCAGCACATATAAAGGGATATCAATATTTAAGAGAAGCAATTATGATGGTGGTTGATGATATTGAGGTTATAAATCAAATAACAAAAACTTTGTATCCTCAAATTGCATCAAAATATCACACAACACCATCACGTGTAGAACGTGCAATTCGTCATGCAATTGAAGTTGCTTGGGGTAGAGGAGACCAAAAAATAGTAGAAAACATCTTTGGTTATACAATTTCAGCAAGCAAAGGAAAACCAACAAATTCAGAATTTATAGCAATGATTAGTGATAAGCTAAGGCTTGAACTGAAAAGTGCTTGAAAAATTTTTAGCCTATCAAGAGGACAAAATAGAAATATAATAAAAGAGATGTATCCAAAAGAAACTGACACAATGTGTATAATAATAGATTATACACATTGTGCTGTTTTCTTTTTTGTATTGCTTGTAAAAATTAGTTACATTATTGAACAAAAAATATAACTATGTTATAATGGGAACTATGCTAAGATGGTGGAGTGGTTTAACACACCAGTCTCGAAAACTGGAGCAGGCAAATTTGTCTGTCGTGGGTTCAAATCCCACTCTTAGCGCCAAATAAAAAAATATTATAAAAATACTTGCAATTGACAAAAAAATTTGATATAATCTTTTCGTTAAAAAACACATAAGGCGAGTTTGCAAAGGAGTGCTTAGATAAATTCTAAGTCTTTACAGGCAATGATACCTTATGGAAGTAAAAACAAAAAGGAGGAATTAAAATGGCAGTAGTTGCAATGAAACAATTACTAGAAGCTGGTGTTCACTTTGGACATCAAACAAGAAGATGGGATCCTAAAATGGCAGAATATATATTCCAAGCCAGAAACGGAATTCACATTATTGATTTACAAAAGACATCAAAAAAATTAGATGAGGCTTATGACTTCTTAAGAGCACAAGCAGCAGAAGGAAAAACAATATTATTTGTAGGAACAAAAAAACAAGCTCAAGAATGTATTAAAGAAGCAGCATTAAAATGTGGAATGTACTATGTAGACCAAAGATGGTTAGGTGGAATGCTTACAAACTTTGGAACAATTAAAGCAAGAGTACAAAGACTTAAAGACTTAGAAACAATGGAACAAGATGGAACATTTGAAGTATTACCTAAAAAAGAAGTTATTATACTAAAAAGAGAAATGGAAAAGCTAGAAAAAAATCTTGGTGGAATCAAAGAAATGGAAGAGTTACCAGGAGTTATATTCTTAGTTGATCCTAAAAAAGAAAGAATAGCTATATTAGAAGCTAAAAAATTAAACATACCACTAGTAGGTATAGTAGATACGAACTGCAATCCAGAAGATTTAGATTACCCAATCCCTGGAAATGATGATGCTATAAGGGCTGTTAAATTAATAACAGATGTTATGGCAAATGCAGTTATTGAAGGAAGACAAGGAGAAGCTTATGTTCCGGAAACAGAGGAACAACAAGCTGAAGAACTTGAAGGAGAACAAACATCAATTGAAGAAGTTGTAGCAAATGAAGAAGCTACAGAAAATGAATAATAGTACTGAAGGAGGTTTTATATATGATTTCAGCTGCTTTAGTTAAAGAATTAAGAGAAAAAACAGGTGCAGGAATGATGGACTGCAAAAAAGTTTTAACAGAAACAGATGGAGATATGGAAAAAGCTATGGAGCTTTTAAGAGAAAGAGGAATAGCAAAAGCTGCAAAAAAATCTGACAGAGTTGCTGCAGAAGGATTAGTTGAATGTTATATTTCAGAAGATGGAAAAGTAGGTAGTGTAGTAGAAGTTAATGCAGAAACAGACTTTGTCGCTAAAAATGATGAATTTAGAAGTTTTGTAGCAGATGTTGCAAAACAAATTGTAGAAAAAAATCCAAAAGATGTAGAAGAACTATTAGAACAAGAATCAATTGCAGTATCAGGAAAAACAGTACAAGGAGTATTAGTTGATAAAATAGCTACAATTGGTGAAAATATGAACATCAGACGTTTTAAAAGATTTGAAACAACAGATGGAATGATTGAAAAATATATACATGGAGACGGAAAAATAGCAGTTTTAGTGAATATGACAGGTGGAGACGAAACTTTAGCAAAAGATATTTGTATGCAAATAGCTGCTGCAAAACCAGAATTTATTGACAGAGACTCAGTTCCAGAAGCTAGAGTAGAAAAAGAAAAAGGAATACTTAAAATTCAAACAATGAATGAAGGTAAGCCAGAAAACATTGCTGAAAAAATAGTAATGGGAAGACTAAATAAATTCTATGGAGAAATTTGTTTAGTAGAGCAAGACTTCGTAAAAGACCCTAATATAAAAGTCACTAAACTATTAGAAGATAAAGGAGCAAAAATAGTAGAATTTGCTAGATTTGAAAAAGGCGAAGGAATCGAGAAAAAAGAAGAAAATTTTGCTGAAGAAGTAAGAAAACAAATGCAGTAAAATAAAAAGAGATAGCGAGGTGTGCAGTTGCACAACCTCGCTTTTTTCTTAGTACCGAGATTTTTCGGCACGGCGCGCGCGCCTTTCAGCACGACGCTGTGCACGGATGAGCTCCTCTTGATGGAGCTTTTTCTTGGAGAACTCATCACGAAGACCTAAGACTCCAACTGCAATTAGAGCTGGACCGCTGAGTAGACCAAAAGCTATAATGGTGTCAATAACACCCATAAATGAAACTACTTCAATCTCTTCCACAGGGAAGGGAATAACTTCGGGATGACCAAGCCATACCGAAATGAAGTAAACAACGCTTACATAAATTCCTGCTAGAACAAGAGCGGTATAGATGATGGACTTGTTGTTCATTTCTTTCTCCGTTTCTCGGACGATGGTAGTATCAAACCATCAAAAACAGCTTATAGATAATATTATTATACCATATTTTTGAATAATAATCAAATAAAAAGAAGATGTGAGACATGCAATGCATGGCCTCACACCTTCTAAACACCGAGAAGAGTACTAGCCTTGAGCTTGACGCTCAAAGTCACGCACCCAAAGCTCACGCTTGATGCCGATGACACCAAAAGCTATGAGCACTGGACCAACAATCAATCCAACCGAAATGAGATAATGAATCATCTCAATCCAAATATTGGAGTGCTGGTTACCAAAAGGCAGCCATTGCGTACCGCCAAAGGCTACCAGAGCAGAGTTCACAAAGAGATAAACTCCGAGAATTAGTCCAACAATTGCTTTGGTAGTGTGTTCATACTTCATTTGTGTTCCTTTCTTCTCGGGCGAAACCCCTTATGGATTTCTTTTTTTCTACCCGTAGGTATATTAATTATAGCACAAATTTCAACTAAATGCAAATTAAAAAACAATAAAATTTGTAATTTCAACTTAACATAAAATATCAAATTGAACTAATAAAAAAAATAATTTGAAAAATTAATAAAAAAAATTTAAAAAAGTGTTGACAAAGAGAAAAAAACATTGTATACTAAATGAGCGTTCTGAGAAGAACGTAACATAAAGTACATTGAAAAGTAAACAATAAATCCTTTAGAGAAATAACCTTACGGTTTGATTCTCGAAAGAGAAGCTAACCAAAAAGAATTATTTTTAAAAGTTTTTTAGCCAATAAAAAAGGAAGAAGTTTAAAAGAGCTTGAACAAAATCTTGAACTAATAAAATTACTTTTTTATTATATATGAAAGTAATTTTGAATAGAGAAGTAATTTCAAGATGCAAGTTATACGCGGAAGATGAGGAGAAAATTATGAGATAATACTCACTGTATATCGAATAATTTTCGACGAAATCTGACAAAGTAGAACGAAGCATATTGGAATTACGGTTTAAAATGAGAGTATGATCCTGGCTCAGGATAAACGCTGGCGGCGCACATAAGACATGCAAGTCGAACGGAAGTCGTTATATGGATTTAGAAACGAACAGAGAACTTGTTCAAAGGGAGTGGACGAAGAAATATAACAATGGCTTTAGTGGCGGA
>JAFWKV010000042.1 GCA_017511265.1 Clostridia bacterium
TAACACTAGTATTGCTAAACATTACGACCTTGTTGTCGCTTTCTTTCATTGAAATGTATTAATGAAAGGAAAGCTCCAGCCGACTACGCTTCGCTCCGCCTACGCGGTCTTCATTTTTTAGCAATACTAGTGTTACTCAAGGTGATGCTTTTTCACCCAAATTCCAAAATCATAGCCCCGTCTCAAAAGACAGCACCAAATCATTGACCGTTTTTTTTTACTATGATATAATGCACATCACAAGGGGAGGAAAAAAGATGTCGAATTTTGTGCATTTACACATACATAGTGAATTTAGCTTATTAGATGGAGCAAACAGAATAAAAGATTTACCGGTAAGAGCAAAAGAGCTAGGAATGGATGCGATGGCAATTACAGACCATGGAGTAATGTATGGAGCAATAGATTTTTATAAAGCATGCAAAAAAGAAGGAATAAAGCCAATAATAGGCTGCGAAATGTATGTAGCTCCACGTTCAAGATTTGACAAAAATCCTGAACTTGACAAAAGATATAACCATTTAATTTTACTTGCAAAAAACAATGAAGGATACAAAAACCTAAGTAAACTAGTTTCCTTAGGCTTTGTTGAAGGTTATTATTATAAACCAAGAATAGATTTAGAAATATTAGAAAAATACCATGAAGGAATTATTTGTCTTAGTGCATGTTTGGCAGGTTCATTGAGCCAAGCAATATTAAATGGTAATATGGAAAAAGCAGAAGAAATAGCATTATGGCATAAAAATGTATTTAAAGATGATTATTACATAGAAATACAAAATAATGGAATACAAGAACAAGTAATGGTGAACCAAAAGCTAGTACAAATAGCTAGAAAACTAGATATACCATTAGTTGCAACAAATGATGCACATTATCTAAAAAAAGAAGATGCGTACAATCATGAGATTTTATTATGTATTCAAACAGGAAAAAGAATGAGTGATCCAGACAGAATGAAGTTTGATACAGAAGATTTATATGTAAAATCTCCTGAAGAAATGTCAGACTATTTTAGCAATTTTCCTGATGCAATAGAGAATACGGTAAAAATAGCAGAAAAATGCAATGTGGAATTTGAATTTGGACATACAATCTTACCTAATTATGACGTATCACCAGAATTTGCAACCCATTACGATTATATGAAAAAATTGTGTGAAGATGGTTTAAAAGAAAGATATGGAGAAAACTTATCTCAAGAAATAAAAGATAGAGCTGAGTATGAACTAAGCATAATTGATAAAATGGGATATGTCGATTATTATCTTATTGTATGGGATTTTATAAACTATGCCAAAAAAAATGATATACCTGTAGGACCTGGACGTGGTTCAGGTGCAGGTTCAATTTTAGCATATGCAATGGGGATAACAGATATAGATCCAATTAAATATGGACTGATTTTTGAAAGATTCTTAAACCCAGAAAGAGTCAGTATGCCTGACTTTGATGTTGACTTTTGTTATGAAAGAAGAGAAGATGTAATAGAATATGTATCGAAAAAATATGGGTATGACCATGTATCACAAATAATAACATTTGGAACAATGTCTGCAAGAATGGTAATTCGTGACGTAGCAAGAGTACTAGACGTTCCATATGCAGATGCAGACAAACTTGCAAAAATGATACCAAATGAGTTACATATTACAATTAAAAAAGCTATTTCACAAAACAAAGAATTGGGTAGCTTATATGATACAGACACGGAAATACACAAATTGCTAGACATAGCAATGGCACTAGAAGGCATGCCAAGACAGGCATCAACACATGCTTGTGGAGTAGTTATAACAAAGGAACCTGTAGATACTTATGTTCCACTTTATGTTAGAGATGGACAAATATCAACTCAGTACATAATGACTACACTTGAAGAATTAGGGTTATTAAAGATGGACTTTTTAGGTCTTCGTACATTAACTGTTATAAAAGACACTATTGACTTAGTAAAAGAAAACCATGGAATAGATGTAGAATTTGATAAAGAAATGGATGACCCAAAAGTATATAAATTATGGCATGAAGGAAAATCGTGCGGAATATTCCAATTTGAAAGTCAAGGCATGACAAACTTTATGAAAGAGCTAAAGCCAGACTGTTTGGAAGACTTGATTGCAGGAGTTTCTTTATATAGACCTGGTCCAATGGATCAAATACCAAGATATATACGTGGTAAACTTAATCCAGGACATAATGAATACACACATCCAAGCTTAGAGCCAATACTTAATGTTACTTATGGGTGTATGGTTTATCAAGAACAAGTTATGCAAATAGTTAGAGACCTAGCAGGGTATTCTTTAGGCAGAGCAGATTTAGTGAGACGTGCAATGGGTAAGAAAAAGCTTGATGTTATGGCAAAAGAAAGAGAAATATTTATACACGGACAAACCGATGATGAAGGAAATATTGTAGTTCCTGGATGTGTGAGAAATGGAATAGAAGAAAAAGATGCTAACAAAATCTTTGATGAGATGGCAGAATTCGCAAAATATGCATTTAATAAATCACATGCAGCATGTTATGCAGTTGTAGCATATAGAACAGCGTATTTAAAAGCCTATTATCCTGCAGAATTTATGGCTGCTACATTAAATAGCTTCTTAGGAAACTTAGACAAAATACCTCAATATATAGACGAATGCAAGAAGCTTGGAATAGAAATATTAAAGCCAGATATAAATAAAAGCCAGACAAAATTCACAGCAAAGAATAATAAAATTCGATTCGGATTAGGAAGTATAAAAAATGTTGGTCTTGAACCAATTAATGCAGTTATAAAAGAAAGAACAGAACACGGAGAATTTGAAAGTTTTACAGACTTTTGCGAAAGAATTTCAGATGAAGCGGTTAACAAAAAATGTATAGAAAGCTTAATTAAAGCGGGAGTATTTGACGAATTTCCACAAACAAGAGCAACTTTATTAGCATCTTTTGAAGGAATAATTGACCAAATTCAAAATACAAAAAAGCGCGGACTAGATGGACAAGTAACTATGTTTGATTTACAGACGCCAGAAAAGGAAGAAATACAAGACATAAAATATCATTTTATAGAAAGAGAAGAATTTAATGAAAGAGAATTATTACGAGTAGAAAAAGAAATGCTTGGAATATATGTTTCTGGACATCCTTTAGAAAAATTAAGAGAACAGCTACAAAAACAAACTAATATTAATACAATACAAATGAGACAACTTGAAGACAATAGTGAAGATGCTACAGATAAACCTCAATTCAAAGATGGACAAATAGTGAAGTACGCAGGAATAATCAATTCAGTAAAGAAAAAATATACAAAAACAAATAAGCTTATGGCATTTATAACTATAGAAGATTTATATGGAATAGCAGAAATAATTGCATTTGAAAATACAGTTATGCAAGCAGGGGAGATATTAGTTGAAAATAACATTGTTATGGTTGAAGGAAGATTAAGCATTAGAGAAGATGAAGATACAAAAATAGTGGCTAATAAAATTTATCCATTTGGAGAACAAAAACACAAAAAATTTGTACTTGATATAACTGATTCAACTGAAGAAGAAAAAGCAAAGCTAAGAGGAGCAATAAAATTTTTTTCTGGAGAGAGAAACAATATGCCTGTATTTGTCAAAATTGGAGAAGAAGAAAAATCTTGTGGCGCAATCTATTTAACAAAACCGATAACTCAATTTTTTGAAGAAATTGTGGGAAAAGAAAAAATACAATTTGAGTAAATAAAGGAGAAGATTTGCTAAAAATAATGATTTATGTTATAATATAGAGGCATTTTAATGTACAAACCTTGTCACTAACAGAAAGGATACACTATGGAAGCTTATTATGCATTACTAATGTGTGGAGGAGTTAGTTTATGTTTATCACTATCTGCTTTAATCCAAGGTAAAGATTTGCAAGCGATTTTTATGCTTATGTTTGCAATTTTATCGGCTCTTTTGGCAATCTTTTTCAAATTAGTGGAAATAAAAAAAATAATAGAGAAAAATGATATTAATAAGTATAGTTAGTTTTTCAATATGCAGTAATTGCAAAACCACTATGACAAGGGGTGGTGAACCAATAGAACCAAAGAAAATCTGACAAAAGAGAAGGGGTTAAAGAAGATGTCAATGGGAACGGGTTTAATTGACACAGTATTGTGTCAGTTAAACCCGTCCCCATTGACATCTTCTTTTTTTTGAAAACTAAATCCATTCTCCAAATTTTTTCATATAAATTTTTTTAGCTAATAAAGCAACAAAACAGTAAAGAATAGGGACAACAATTATAATAGATAAATATTCAATAGGCAAAGCCACCAATCCAATTAACTCACCAAGCCATGTATAAGGAACAGCTATGGCAATTAAGCTAATAAGAATTGAAGAGGCATAAACCATTGGTGAAGCGTGACTTTGTATAAAAGGTGTTTTTGCAGTTCTAATGATATGCATACCAAGCAAATTAGATACAATACTATAAGTAAACCAAATAGTTTGAAAAGTAGCAACTTGCCTAATTCCAAATATAAACCACATACTTGCAAAAACAATTAAGTCAAAAGCTGAACTTAAAGGACCCATAAATAACATAAATCTTTTAAGACTTTGTGTATCCCATCTTTTAGGGCCTTTTATATAGTCCTCATCTACATTGTCAAAAGGTAGTGTAAGTTGACCAAAATCATATAATAAACTTTCTACCAATAATTGTATAGGTGTTTCTGGCAAAAATGGTAAAAACACACTAGCAATTATAACTGATACAACCTCACCAAAGTTGAAGCTTGCTGCCATCTTGATGTATTTAATTAAATTTGCAAATGTACGTCTACCTTCACGAACACCATGTAATAAAACCTGTAAATCTTTCTCTAAAAGAATAATATCTGCAGATTCTTTTGCAATATCAACTGCAGTATCAACAGAGATGCCTACATCAGAATTGGTAAGAGAAGGGCTATCATTTATACCATCACCCATATAACCAACAATATTCCCACTTTCTTTTAAAAGTCTTACAAGTCTTGCTTTTTGAATAGGCGAAAGTTTAGCAAAAATATTATTTTTTCTTAAAAGTCTTAAAACACCTAAGTCTGGTAAATTTTCTATTTGACTTCCAAGTATTACTTTTTTAGATTTTATGCCTACTTTATCACAAATACATCTTGAAACTTCAGCATTGTCTCCAGTTAAAACAATTACCCTTATTCCAGAAGCATTTAATTTTTCAATTGCAACTTTTGCACTTTCTTTTGGAGGATCAAGAAAACCTATAAATCCCATTAAAACCATATTTTTTTCATCACTTACACTAAAGTTTTCTATATTTAAAATGTCATTTTTTTGACAAACTGCAACAACTCTTAATCCTTCTTTGTTTAGCTTTTTACTAATTTTTCTTATGTTTTCTTTTATATCTTTAGTTAAAGTAGAAACTTGTCCTTTATAATCAACAAGGGTAGAAATACTTAATATTTCTTCAACAGCCCCTTTAGTAATTAATTGCTTTTTAGTACCATCAGTTACTACAACTGATAATCTTCTTCGTGTAAAGTCAAATGGAATTTCATCAATTTTTTTATATCTTTTTGTATATTCTTCCATACCATTTTCTAAGCCTCTTTTTATTACAGCTTCATCGATATTTCCTTGTAGTCCAGTTTGAAAATATGAATTTAAAAAGGCGTGTTTTAAAATACGAATATCTTCATCACCATTAATATCTAGGTATTTTTCTAATACAATTCTATCTTCTGTTAATGTTCCTGTTTTGTCTGTACATAAAATATTCATAGCACCAAAACTTTGAATTGAATCAAGTTTTTTTACAATAGTTTTTTTCTTTGACATATTTACAGCACCTTTAGACAAGCTAGATGATAAAATAACAGGAAGTAGTAAAGGAGTTATTCCAATAGCTACAGCAACAGAAAAAGTAAATGCTGTTAAAATTTCTTGTTTTGAAACATTTATTAGAAATACAAGGGGAATTAATATAAGCATAAATCTAATTAATAGTTTACTTACACTTTCAACACCTGTCTGGAATGCTGTTTTAGGTTTTCCAAGTACTAGAGTTTTTGCTACTTTTCCAAAGTATGTATCGTCAGCAGTACGAATTATTACAGCTTTTGCTGTACCGCTTATAACATTTGTACCCATAAAACATATAGTATCTAAATCTGTTATACTTTCTATTTCATCATCTGTTAAACTGGAATTAACTTCCTTTTTAATACTATCAGATTCTCCAGTTAAAGAAGACTGACTAACATATAGGTCTTTTGCTTCGATAACTCTTAAGTCTGCAGGTATCATATCACCAGCACCTAGGACTACAATATCTCCTATAGTTAATTCTTTTATAGGAACTTTTACTTTTTTTCCATCTCTTAATACAGTTGCTGTGGTTGCTACCATTTCTTTAAGCTTTTCAGCAGCTTTATTTGAACGATATTCTTCAAAAAATTCTAATAGAGTACTTGCTAATACTAATACTGCAACAACAATTATATTTGCATAACTTGGAACAGATGCTAATACAACGTCTGTATAATATAATACGAAAATTATTCCAAGTAATATACAGTTAAATGGTGTAAATAAGCTTGCAAAAAAATAGTGATACCATTTTTTAGGCTTGGTTTGCTTTATTTCATTATAGCCATATTTACTTATGTTTTCTTCTGCTTGAGTGGTAGAGAGCCCCTCTGTATGTACATTAAATTCTTTGATAAATTCTTCTTTTTCTAGTGTTGCTGGTCTACCATAAGCTTTGTGTACATTAAATTCTTCTTTCTTTTGATTTTGCATTTTTTTTACCTCCTATTGCTAATTATAACACTAATAAAAAAAAGTTAAACACTTTTTTGATTTTTTTTATTAAGCATCCTTTCTGCTTGTGATTTTCTAAGATAAAGAGGCATAACACTATTGTAGTTTCCGCTTGAGTATGCATTTAAACCAGCTAGTCCCAACTTATAGCCAGATAAATCATTATTATTTGAAATAATGCAATCACCAAACCTTGAGCAAATAAGGTCTTTGTTGACAATAGCACCATTACCAACAAAAGTAATACCGCTATAATAATCTGTTAAGTTATCTAAAATATTATCAATATGGTCTGCCGAAAGTGGTTTAAGCAATTTATAATTGCCATTATTTAATTCAAAAATTCCACAATAGCAATTTGAATTTCTGGCATCTATTAATGAACAAATAATTCCATCAGTATTTATGTTATAAGCTAATGCCTCAAGAGAGCTAATACCACAAGTTGCAATATTCAAGCTGTCTGAAAAGGCCATTGCAGTAGAAACACCAATACGAATACCTGTAAAAGAACCAGGGCCTTTATCACATACGATTAAATCAATATCTTTTAATTGTAAATTGGTTTCTTTAAATATTTTGTCTATAGTTGGCATTAAGCTTTCAGAATGTGTTAGACCATTGTCTAAATTTATCTCTTTTATTAATTTTGGGTCTTCTAAAATAGCAACTCCGCAAATATTACTAGATGTGTCTATACTTAAAATTTTCATACCAATTCCTCCATATTAATACTATTTCCAAAATTCTCTATATTTAGAATTCGGGTATTTTCCTTTTCAATATTTTTTTCAAATGTAATTTTTATATATTTTTCTGGCAAAGCATCTTCAATTATTTCACCCCATTCAATAATGCAAATACCATTTTCAAAATATTCTTCTCCACCAATTGCATAAAATTCATCACTATTTTCAAGCCTATAAACGTCAAAGTGATAAATTGTAACATTTTCGTTTTTATATTCATTAACTATTGTAAAGGTAGGGCTTGAGATTTCATTTTCTAAACCAAAGTACGACAAAAAACCTTCTGTAAATTTTGTTTTACCAGCTCCTAATTCGCCAGTTAAAACTATAACATCACCTTTGGTTAATTTTGAAGCTAACTTTTTAGCAAAATTTTTAGTCTCTATTTCTGAATTTGAAATAAATTTATATTTAGACAATATAATCAATCCTTTCTACAGCAATATTTTACAGCAATTTTACTAATTTGTAAATAATAAATTAAACCAAAAAAGAGTGATTAATCACTCTTTTTTGGTAGAACAACTAAAAATTAGCAAATATGAAGACATTCTATGGTAGCTATAGCATCACCAAATACTTTGCGTACACAGGTCTTGTCTACACATTCTGCAAAATATTTGAGCTGATCTATAGAAAAGCAAATCCTACACCTATAAGGATCAATGTTTATACTTTCAAGCTGTTTAATTTGAATACTGAAAGTACTATAAATAAAATTGTCTCCTTCTTCTTGCTCTCTAGTCCACAATTCACCTCCATAGAACTCGATACATCCATGCATTGAAAGAAGCTCAGTAAGTATGCTGTAATACCTATTAGAAAATGGACAAATTTCCTCGCTTTCAGAATTGCAGGTAAGAATTGGTATATCATGCCAATCTTTTTGTTCAAAGCCACATTTATGTGCTAGGATTAATACTTCTTCCCAAGTTTCATCACATAGATGAAGGATAATAGTATCAGTAAGTATTAATGAGTAATTAACAGGTTCTAAAACAAACTCTTCTCCTTTACTAAAAGTTGCAATAGTTTCTTCAATTTTATTTGTTACTGAATCGAGCATTTCCTTCCTTAATGCACTAGCAATGTTCTTTTCTAAGGTTTTCTTTAGAACGTGACATGGAATGAAAAATGGATATTCTTTGTTTAGGTCTTTTATGGATTCTTCAAAAATTGTTTGTAAGAATTCATGATTACTAGTTTTTTGCATAGTTGTCCCTTCTACATAGATGTTTAATAAAACATACTAAAAGCATACCATATTTACATAATATTGTCAAGATATTGAAAGCATCTTAAGATTACAAAGAAAAATAGTGTTACTATTTATATGTCAACATTTAGGCGGAAATAATTACAATCTAGTCTGAACAGTAACAAAATTATGAATTTTATTTTAGAAAGCTCTTTCAATTTTACTAAAAAAATGATAAAATAAACAATATTTGCATATTTTTATGCTAAAGGAGGCAAACAATGATAAAAACACTTGCAAAATCAATAAGAGAATATAAAAAACATACCATCCTAACACCAATATTTATGGTATTTGAAGTAGGATTTGAAATTGCAATTCCATTCTTACTATCAATTTTAATAGATCAAGGAATTACAAACAAAGACTATAACACAATAATAATAGTAGGAATATGCTTAGTTGTTGCAGCATTTTTAGCACTGCTATTCGGAAGACTAGGAGGAAGAACAGCAGCAGTAGCAGCAAGCGGATTTGCTAAGAACTTAAGAGAAGATATGTATAATAAAGTACAAGACTTCTCCTTCCTAAACATAGACAAATTCAGTACATCAAGCATAGTAACAAGACTAACATCAGATGTATCAAATATACAAATGGCATTTATGATGATAATAAGAGGAGCAATCCGTTCACCAATAACTATAATATTTGCATTAATAATGACATTTACAATAAATCCAAAAATAGGATTAATATATTTAGTAGTTACTCCAATATTAGGAGGCTCACTGATATTGCTTGCTAAATATGTGCATCCAATATTTAAAAAGGTATTCAATACGATTGATAAATTAAATCGAGTAGTACAAGAAAACGTAAATGCAATAAGAGTTGTAAAATCATTTGTTACAGAAGAAAGAGAAATAAAAAAATTTAACAAAGTATCAGACGATATTTATGACTATTTTTCTAAGGCAGAAAAGGTTATGGCATTTAATGGACCAATAATGCAAATTACAATATATACTTGCTTGACGTTAATATCATGGTTTGGAGCACATTTTGTAGTATCTGGAGAAATAACTACAGGCGAACTTACAAGCTTAATTACTTATGTAATGCAACTTCTTATGAACTTAATGATGCTATCAATGATATTTGTAATGATAATCATATCACTAGAATCAGGTAGAAGAATTGTAGAATTGCTTGAAGAAGTTCCAGATATACATAATCCTGAAAATCCTATAATGAAAGTAGAAAATGGAAGTATAGAGTTTAAAAATGTAAGTTTTAGCTATGTAAATAATAAAGAAAAAGAAGTATTAAAAAATATAGATTTTAAAATAAACACAGGAGAAACAGTAGGAATAATAGGTGGTACAGGAGATGGAAAATCATCTTTAGTTAATTTAATACCTAGACTATATGACACAACAGAAGGTGAAGTACTTGTAGGAAACAAAAATGTAAAAGATTATGATATAAAAGTTCTTCGCGACCAAGTATCTATGGTATTACAAAAAAACACATTGTTTTCAGGAACAATAAAAGAAAATTTAAGATGGGGAAATATAGATGCAACAGATGAAGAAATAATTAAAGCTTGTAAACTAGCACAAGCTGATGAATTTATAGAAAAATTTCCAGATAAATATGATACATATATAGAACAAGGTGGCAATAATGTAAGTGGTGGTCAAAAACAAAGATTATGTATTGCAAGAGCATTGCTTAAAAAGCCACAAATACTAATATTAGATGATTCAACATCAGCAGTAGATACGAAAACAGATAGCCTAATTAGAAAAGCATTTGCAGAAGAAATACCTAATACAACAAAAATAATAATAGCACAAAGAATTTCATCAGTTCAAGATAGTGATAAAATTATTATATTAAATAATGGTAAAATAGAAGCAATCGGAAGTCATGAAGAATTATTAAAAAATAATAAAATATATCAAGAAGTATATAACTCTCAGATGAAGGGAAGTGAGGAAAATGCGTAGAAAATTAGACAAAGGTACGGCAAAAAGATTAGCAAAAATTATTCTAAAAAATTATAAAATACACTTAATCTTTGTTGTAATATTTATAATTATCAGCTCAGCAACATCTGTTGCAAGCTCGCTTTTCCTTGAAAAATTGGTTGATGACTATATTGCACCAATGCTTCAAACAGAAAATCCTATGTTTACGGAGCTTGCTTACGCGTTATTAACAATGATTGCAATTTATCTTGCAGGTGTATTGTGCACGTATTTATATAACAGAATTATGATAGTAGTAGGCCAAGGTACATTAAGAGATGTAAGAAATAAAATGTTTGAAAAAATGCAGAGCCTTCCAATTAGATATTTTGATACTCACTTAAATGGAGACATAATGAGCCATTATACAAATGATATTGACACTTTGAGAGAGTTAATATCAAGAGGAATACCTCAAATTTTAAACTTAAGTATAACAATAACAATGACATTTGTAGCAATGCTTACTACAAGTTTATACTTGACGGGAATAGTTGTTGTAATAACAATACTTATAATTATGGCAATAAAACGTATAACAGGCAATAGTGGTAAATATTTTATGAAACAGCAACAATCACTTGGTAAAGTTGATGGATATATAGAAGAAATGATTGCAGGGCAAAAAGTTATAAAAGTATTTAATCATGAAGAAGAAGCAAAAAAGAATTTTGAAAAACTAAACACAGAATTATTTGAAGATGCCAAAAAAGCCAATTCATACGCTAATATTTTAATGCCAACACTTTCAAACTTAGGAAACCTATTATATGTACTTGTAGGATTTATTGGAGGAATACTATTCTTTAACAATATTGGAGGAATTACTTTAGGAGTAATTGTTGCCTTTGTTAATTTAAGTAAAAGCTATACAATGCCAATAGCACAACTTTCACAACAAGTTAATTCAATAATAATGGCAATGGCTGGTGCAAAAAGAATATTCGACTTAATTGATGAAGAGCCAGAATTTGATGAAGGATATGTAAAACTTGTAAATGCGGAAATAAATGGAGAAGAAATAAAAGAAGCAGACCATTATACAGGAAAATGGGCTTGGAAACATTTACATCATGATGGAAGACTAGAATATATTGAATTAAAAGGTCACATAGAACTTACTGATGTTGACTTTGGATATGACGAAGGAAAATTGATACTTCACAATATTTCATTATATGCAAAACCAGGCCAAAAAATTGCATTTGTTGGTGCAACAGGAGCAGGAAAGACAACAATTACCAACTTAATTAACAGGTTTTATGACATAGAAGATGGAAAAATCAGATATGACGGAATAAATATTAACAAAATAAATAAAAAAGACTTAAGAAAATCTTTAGGAATGGTATTACAAGATGTTTATTTATTTACAGGAACTATAAGAGACAATATTAGATATGGAAAAGAAGATGCAACAGATGAAGAAATAACTGAGGCAGCAAAACTTGCAAATGCGCATAATTTTATAATGAATTTACCACAAGGATATGATACTATTATTGATGGAAGCGGAAGTAGCTTATCACAAGGACAAAAACAATTACTTTCAATTGCAAGAGCAGCAATTAACAATCCACCTGTTATGATATTAGATGAGGCAACTTCAAGTATAGATACAAGAACAGAAAAGATTGTTCAAGATGGTATGGATAAGCTTATGGAAGGAAGAACTGTATTTGTTATTGCTCATAGACTTTCAACTGTTAGAAATTCAAAGGCTATTATAGTGCTTGACAATGGACGCATTATTGAAAGAGGAGAACATGATGAATTAATTGCTCAAAAAGGTATGTACTATAGATTATATACTGGTGCTTTTGAATTAGAATAATGATTTTGTAGAAGTTCTTAGCCGTATCATCTTTGATGCAGATGAAAAAAATCAATACTTTTATCTAAAAAGGAAATAATCAATAGGTTTTGATTATTTCCTTTTTAGAAGTGCATGAGTTTGTTGCTATTTAACTAGTAATGAAATGGTAAATGTTAGCGAAAATAGTATAACTATATTAGCCCAATTTTCTAAATTAAGAACTATGCCAGTTATAAATGATGTTAGTAATATAACTAAAAATGCTATAAATAATTTATCTTTAAGTATTTCTTTAGATGAAACATTTAAAGTTGTTCTGACAAAAATTCCTAATCCCCATCCAATGCTAAATAAAATAGCCCTTTCTAACCAGTATTCAAAGTGCATTAATTGTTTATAAATAACAGATGTACACATGAAATTTATTACAGTGCACAACAAAGAATATATATACCGGTTATTTAAATACTTACTCATAGCAAATCCTTCCTACTATTAATTAATAATGCAGAAAAATACGTTAGGCATTATTGCCTAATTTAATAATGATATTGTAATATAAATTTACATAAAAGTCAATATATGAAGCTAAATAGTAACCTTATACCAAAATAATTAAATTAATTTATTAAAGCACTTGATATTTTTTATGACGTGTAATATAATTGTAACACAATTGTAAAAAAAACGTCATATTATTTTGCGTATATATAAAGAAGGGAAGAAAAACAATGTTTAAGTTTAAATTCGGCTTCGGACAAGATATAGGAATAGATTTAGGTACTGCAACAGTTATTGCTTATGTAAAAGGCAAAGGAATAGTACTGAGAGAACCATCTGTTGTAGCAGTAGACAACAATACAGGAGATGTATTAGCAGTAGGAGGAGAGGCAAGAAGAATGCTTGGTAGAACACCAGGAAACATAGTTGCTACAAGACCTTTAAGAGATGGAGTAATATCAGATTATACAATTACTGAAAAAATGTTAAAATATTTTATACAAAAAGTTGGAGGAAAATCTATATTTGCACCAAGAATAATGATATGTATACCTTCACAAGTAACAGAGGTTGAAAAAAAAGCTGTAATTGATGCAGCATCGCAAGCAGGAGCACGTAGAGTATATTTAATAGAAGAACCAATAGCTGCAGCTATTGGAGCAGGAATAGATATTTCGAAGCCATGTGGAAATATGGTTGTAGATATAGGAGGAGGAACAACAGATATAGCAGTAATTTCACTAGGGGGATCAGTAGTTAGCGCATCACTAAAGGTTGCTGGTGATAAATTTGATGAAGCAATAGTAAAATATGTAAAAAGAAAGCATAACATAATGATAGGAGAAAGAACAGCAGAAGATTTAAAAATTAGCATAGGATGTGTGTATCCAAAGATTCAAGATATGGAAATGGATGTAAGAGGAAGACATTTAGGAACAGGACTACCAGTTACAATTACAATGCATTCAAGTGAAATGATGGAAGCATTATTAGAGCCTGCATTGCAAATTGTAGACACAGTACATTCAGTTTTAGAAAAAACACCGCCAGAACTTGCTGCAGATATTAGCGATAAAGGTATCTATATGACAGGTGGAGGATGCTTAGTTGATGGATTAGATAAGCTTTTACAAGAAAAACTTGGAATAAATGTAATGATAGCTCAAGACACTGTATCATGTGTAGCACTTGGAACGGGTAAGGCTTTAGATAATTTAGATATATTGGATAGTAAGGCAAGAGCCTAAAAATATAATAATCTAACATATAGTGAAATTTAGATGTTAACAGAATAATTATATAAATAAAGAAAATCTGCGTAAGCGATCAAACGAACGTAGTGAGTGCGATTGGAGCAAGCTACAGACTAGTTCTTTAAATTTGTAGCTTGCGACACACAAAGATTTTCGTATTTATATAATTATTCTGTTAACATTTAAAATGACTATATAATGAAAGGAATATAAAATGAAAACAGTAAGTTTTTACACATTAGGATGCAAAGTAAACCAATATGAAACAAATGCTATGGCACAGAAATTCACAGATGCAGGGTACAAAATAGTTCATGAAGAAGAAAATGCAGACATAGCAATAGTAAATACTTGTACAGTAACAAATATGTCAGACAGAAAATCGAGGCAACTATTGCGTAGAATAAAACGCTTAAATTCAAATACTATAGTTATTGCAGTAGGATGTTACGTACAAGTTGCAAGACATAAAGTAGAGAAAATTCCTGAAATAGACTTAGTTTTAGGAAATAATGAAAAACAAAATATTGTAGAATATGTAGAAAAATATATAAATGATCATAACAATTTAAATGAAGTGACAGATGTAATGCACAAAAAAGAATTTGTTGATTTAGGAATTATAACATATACTGAACAAACAAGAGCGGTCATAAAAATTCAAGATGGATGTGATAGATTCTGCTCATACTGTATTATTCCATATGCACGTGGACGTGTACGTAGTAGAAAACCAGAAAGTATAATAGAAGAAGCAAAAAAACAAGTAGAACAAGGCTTGCAAGAAATTGTAATAACTGGAATACATGTAGCTTCATATGGAAAAGATTTCGACGAAGATTACAAATTAATAGATTTATTAGAAAACTTAAACAAAATAGAAGGACTAAAAAGAATAAGACTTAGCTCAATAGAGCCAATGATAATTACAGATGAGTTTATAAAAAGACTTAGTAAACTAGAAAAAATATGCCACCACTTTCATTTATCACTTCAAAGTGGGTGTGATGAAACTCTAAAGAGAATGAATAGAAAATATACAACTGCAGAGTTTATGGGAGTTGTAAAAAGGTTAAGAAGAGAGTATGAAGACGTAATTCTTACAACCGACATAATAGTAGGTTTCCCTGGGGAAACTGAAGAAGAGTTTGAAACAACATATAATTTCTTAAAAGAAGTAAAATTCTATAAAATGCATGTATTTAAATATTCACAAAGAGAAGGCACAAAGGCCGCAGTGATGCCAGAGCAAATTGATGGCAAAGTCAAAGAGGAAAGAAGCCAAAGGTTAATAAAACTTTCAAACCAGAATCAAAAAGAATATAATGGACAATACATTGGAAAAGAAGTTGAGGTGCTATTTGAGGAAAGAGAAGGCAAATACTACAAAGGTCATACTGCAAATTATATTATGGTGAAATTCGAAACAGAAAAGGAGTTAGAAAATTGTATAAAGACAGTTCAAGTGAATGACCAAGAAGAAGATTATTTAATAGCAAAATGATAGCAAGGAAAGTTTGATTCCTTGCTATCAAACTTTATAAAGCAAATCTATAATTCAAATTTACTTGATTTTTTTAGGCCATTTGGATATAATAAAATAAATGAAAAAAGGAGAGCACAAATGGATAAAACCAAAGCCAAAAAACGAATTGACGAATTAAGAAAACTAACTGAGTATCATGCAAAAAAATATTATGATGAAGACAAACCAGAAATATCAGATTTTGAGTATGATATGCTTATGGTAGAATTACGTAACTTAGAAAAAGAATTTCCAGAGTTTATAGACAAAAATTCTCTAACACAAAAAGTTGGAGGAAAGGTCAAAGAAGGATTTCAGAAAGTAGAACATGAAGTACCATTGCAAAGTTTACAAGATGTATTTAATTATGATGATGTAGAAGATTTTTGTATAAAGGTAAGAGAACAGGCAAGTAAAAATAAAATAGAAAATACAAGGTTTGTAGTTGAAACAAAAATAGATGGGCTATCTGCAGCATTGGAATATAAAAAAGGAGAATTTGTAAGAGGAGCAACAAGAGGAAATGGCTTAGTTGGAGAAGATGTTACAGAAAACTTAAAAACAATACAAACAATTCCAATGAAATTAAAAGAAGATATAGACATCACTGTAAGGGGAGAAGTTTTTATTTCAAAAAAGGATTTTGAAAAACTAAATAGTGAAAGAGAACAAATGCAAGAAGAATTATTTGCAAATTCTAGAAATGCAGCAGCGGGATCACTTAGACAATTAGATTCTAATATTGCAAAATCCAGACCATTAGATATATACATTTTTAATGTACAAAAAATAGAAGGCAGGGAATTTAATTCACACTTTGAAGAACTAGATTATTTAGAAAAATTAGGGTTTAACGTAAATCCTATTCGAATCGAATGCAAGAATAACAAAGAAGTAATTGAAGCAATAAAAAAAATAGGAGAAAAACGTGAAGGCTTAACTTTTGGAATCGATGGAGCTGTAGTAAAGGTAGATAATCTAAAATTAAGAGAAATACTAGGAACAACTGCCAAAACACCTAAGTGGGCAGTAGCATATAAATATCCACCTGAAAAGAAAGAAACAAAATTAAAAGATATAATTTGCAATGTAGGAAGAACAGGAGTTATAACTCCAATGGCAATACTAGAACCAGTTAAAGTTGATGGTTCAACAATATCTAAAACGACCTTACATAATGAAGACTTTATCAAAGAAAAAGATTTAAAAATTGGAGATACAGTAGTTATACAAAAAGCAGGAGATGTAATTCCAGAAATTGCTGAGGTTGTAAAAGAAAAAAGAACAGGTGAAGAAATAGAGTTTAATATGCCAACAGAATGTCCTGTTTGTGGAGCACCTGCTGTAAGAGAACCAGGAGAGGCAGCAGTAAGGTGTACAGGAATAGAATGTCCTGCAAAATTATTTAGAAATTTGGTGCATTTTGTTTCAAGAGAAGCAATGAATATTGAAGGGCTTGGAGAAAGTATAATAAGCCAATTACTTGAAAAGGAATTAATAAGTAATATTGCAGATATTTATGATTTGAAATTAGAAGATGTAGCATCACTAAAGAAAAATGGCACTAAATTTGCACAAAACTTAATAAATAGTATAGAATCAAGTAAATCAAATGAACTATATAGATTAATTACTGCTTTGGGCATTAGACATGTAGGAACTAAGGCGTCAAAAATTCTTGCAAAAAAGTATGGGAGTATTGATAATTTAGCAAATGCTGATTTTGATTCTTTAAGTATGATAGACGACATAGGACCTGTAGTTGCAAATAGTATACGAGATTTTTTTGTACAAGAACAAACTATAGATTTAATTAAAAGATTAAAAGAAGCGGGAGTTAATACTATTCAAGAAACAGACGAAAATGAAGATAATAGATTCGAAGGAATGACTTTTGTGCTTACAGGGACACTTCAAAATTATACAAGGCTTGAGGCTGCAAATATAATAGAAAAATTTGGAGGAAAAACATCAAGTTCAGTATCTAAAAAAACTACTTATGTATTAGCAGGAGAAGAAACTGGAAGTAAGCTAGATAAAGCCCAAAAACTTGGAGTTACAATTATTACAGAAGATGAATTTAAAAATATGATAAATTAAAGGAGCTAAATAATGGAAAATTATACATTTGAAGATATGTATGTAGACTTAAGAAATGGATATCAAATTTATTATACGTATGTTCGAAATAGATATGTTCTTTTTCGAACAGCTAAAAATTGCTATACACAAAAATTGTTAAGTACTAATCCAAAAAATCCACAACCGAAAATGTCAATGCTTACATTAAAAAGAGTTAAAGAAATTTTTCCGCATATGGAAGATATTGAGTATCGTTTGGAGGTGCTTTAATATAGAAAAATTTATTATATCTTATTACTTAATAATGCTTACTATAATAATTTATATGATTAAAAAATACAAAAAAAACAAACTATATTCTTACGAGAATGCAAGACTATTAGGAGCAATAATTTTTATTAGCTTAGTGTTTATTTTTGATATATGCTTGACTGGATATGATTATTTTTACGGTTATAACAAATCATTATATCAACTTATAGAAGGGATACAAGATGATATTTATATTGTTTTAATTTTAATATTGCCATTTGCTTTTATTGTAACAATATTGGCAATGATAAGCAATTTAAAACTAATGAAAAAGGAAGGAAAAGGCTGGAAAAATATGCTAGGCATAATTCTAGGAGGTTTTATTTGCTTATCAACTATTAGTGTTATTATAGGCAAAGCGTTAACATTTAGTACAAATGCTTTTGAAGTAACAATAACTGATTATTTTTTTAATGCTATTGTTATGTTTATTATATATCTTGAATGTATCCTTGTGGGAAACTGCATTTTAGGAATAAAAGCAGCGAAAAATATTCCAAAATTTGATAAAGATTGTATCATAATTTTAGGATGCAGAGTAAAAAAAGATGGTGATTTAAGCAATTTGCTAAAAGGACGAGTTGATAGAGCAATTGAATTTAGTCAAATGCAAAAGCAAGAAACAGGAAAAGAAATAATATTTGTTCCTTCTGGAGGAAAAGGTGATGACGAACCTATTTCTGAAGCGCAAGCTATGAAAAATTATTTGATAAAAAAGGGAATTAATGAAGATAGTATTCTTATTGAAGATAAATCTATAAATACATATGAAAATATTAAGCTTTCTAATAGTCTTATAGAAAGCAAAATAAAAAACGCAAAAACAGCTTTTGCAACAACTAATTATCATGTTTTTAGAACTATGATAATAGCAAATAATCAAAATTTAAATATAGAAGGAATTGGAGCAAAAACAAAAACATATTTCTGGGTTAATGCTTTCATAAGAGAGTACGTAGCTACATTAGTTTCAGAAAAGAAAAAGAATATAAGAATGATGATAATAATTATGCTAGGGGTACTATTTTTTTCAATTTTTTCTTATATATCTATGCTTTAAAAAGCCAATTGAAACAGAATACCATTTAAATGATTTTATTATTAATATATGGAGGAAAAATATGGCAACAATTATAGATGGAAAAGCTTTAGCTCAAAAGATAAGAAGTAATTTAAAAATAGAATGTGATGAACTTAAAAGTAGAGGGATATTACCCAAATTAGCAGTTATATTAGTTGGAAATGATAGTGCATCTAAAATATATGTTAGAAACAAAAACAGAGCATGTGAAGAAGTAGGAATTGAATTTGAAGAATATATCTTAAATTCAGATATAACACAAGATGAACTAATAAATTTAATAAATAGTTTAAACAGTAAAAAAGATGTACATGGAATTTTATTACAAAGTCCAATACCAAATCATTTAGACATAAACCAAGCCTTTAGAACAATTGCACCAGATAAAGATGTTGATGGATTTAATCCATTAAATGTGGGCAAATTAACTTTAGGACAGGATACATTTGTTTCATGTACACCTTATGGTGTTATAAAAATGTTTGAAGAATATAATATTGACTTATCAGGAAAAAATTTGACAATAATAGGAAGAAGCAATATTGTAGGAAAGCCATTGATACAATGTTGTTTAAACAAAAATGCAACAGTTACTATATGCCATTCAAAAACAAAAGACTTAAAAGAGCATACGAAAAATGCAGATATAGTAATTTGTGCAATAGGTAAAGCAAAATTTATAACTGAAGATATGATTAAAGAGGGGGCAGTTATAATTGATGTTGGGATTAATAGAACTGAAGAAGGTAAGTTAGTAGGCGATGTTGACTTTCAAAATGTAGAGAAAAAGGCAAGTTATATCACACCAGTACCTGGGGGGGTTGGACCAATGACTATAACTATGCTAATGAATAATGTAATTAAGGCTGCAAAGCAGTTAAATATGTGATTATAAATTTAGGGGCATTTATATAATGCTCCTTTTTTGAAGGGTTGTCAATGGGGACGGTTCTAATTGACAACTTATCAAAAAATTATATTATTTCGCCTAAGTGTTGATATATAAATATATTTTGAACAAAACATAGCTAGGGTCTACCTAAGGGTCTTGTTCTAGCAATATATTTATATATCAACACTTGGGCTACTCTATAAAATTAATAGTAAGTTGTCAATTAGAACCGTCCCCATTGACAACCCTTCAAAAAGAGAAAGGATAAAAAATGGAAATTAAATTTGAAATAATAACAATAAATGATAGATGCTTTCCAGAGCAACTAAAAACGATTTATGATGCACCTAAAAAACTGTATGTAAGAGGAAATAAAGAAATTTTAGGTAATCTTGGGATTGCGATTGTGGGATGTAGGGATAATACAAAGTATGGAGAGTTAATAGCCAAAAATTTAGGCTATAATTTAGCCAAACAGAAAATAAATGTTATAAGTGGATTAGCCAAAGGAATAGACAGTTTTGCACATATTGGAGCAATATATGCAAAAGGAAAAACAATAGCCGTATTAGGTAATGGAATAGATACAGTTTATCCAAGAGAGAATGAGACAATTTCAAAAAAGATAATAGAATATGGAGGCTGCATAGTTTCAGAATATCCGCCAAAAGCAAAAATAGAAAAGAAAAATTTCCCAGCAAGGAATAGAATTATTAGTGGATTAAGCCAAGGTGTGATTATAGTTGAAGCTAAAGAAAAAAGTGGTGCACTTATTACTGCGGATTTTGCTTTAGAACAGGGAAAAGACGTTTTCGCCGTGCCAGGACCAATTACTTCAAAGCACTCTATTGGAACAAATGAACTTATAAAGCAAGGAGCAATTCCTATTACAAATTATAAGGATGTGCTAATTAATTAAAGATTAATTTAGTTTATATATTAGTTTGAAATTATACATATATAAATACGAAAATCTTTGTGTGTCGCAAGCTACGAATGCAAAATACTAGTCTGTAGCTTGCTCCAATCGCACTCGCTACGCTCGTTTGGTCGCTTACGCAGATTTTCTTTATTTATATATGTATATTTCAAACTTTTTAGAAATTAAATATAAATCTTTAATTAATTAGCATAATGTATAATTTGCAATTAAATTGCATAAAATAGTATAAAACTTTTTAAGGAGACGTGTATGCAAGAAGAATTTATAAAAGATAGAAAAATAATAGATAAAACAGATGTAGAAAAAGAAATAGAATTAGTTAGAAACATAATAGCTGTAAAGAAAGAACTAAAAGCGGCAAATGAAAATTTTGAATTTGTAGAAGACGAATTAATAGATTACTATACCTATAAAATAAAAGCAAACCAATCAAAACTAAATTATTTAATACGTCAAGCAAAAATAAAAGGAATAACCATAGACATGATAAACCAAATAAAAATCAAACTATATAATGAAGAACTAGATGCTGGATAAGAATATTTGTCCCAATATAATCATAAAGATAGTAATAGAAATTATTACTATCTTTTTTGAGGTGATTAAACTTGGAGCAAAATATAATAACATATTTAGCATGCATTTGCTTTATTTTTTTGGTAGGCAGAATATTTATAGTACCAATAAAAACAATTTTAAAATTAATACTTAATTCTATTTTAGGAGGAATACTTATATATATTATAAATCTTATAGGTGCAAGTTATGGATTTCATATAGGCATAAATTTCGTGACAACAATATGTATAGGTATTCTTGGAGTACCGGGTGCAATTCTATTAATTGTGTTAAAATTGTTAATACGGCTGAAACTTGACTTTTTTTATAAGTGTATAATATAATAAGACTATTAAAAGGAGGTTGATTAAATATGTGTGGAATAGTAGGATACATAGGAAATCAAAAAGCAAGTCCAATATTAATAAATGGACTATTAAGATTAGAGTATAGAGGATATGATTCAGCAGGAATTGCAGTAATGGAATCTGGCGAAATATCTGTAATGAAAGATAAAGGAAGAGTGAAAAATTTATATAATATTAAAGGTATAGATGACCTAAAAGGAACTGTAGGAATAGCACACACAAGATGGGCAACACACGGAGTACCATCAAAAGAAAATTCACATCCACATAAAGATAATAGCGGAGAATTTGCAGTAGTGCATAATGGAATAATAGAAAACTATAGTGACTTGAAAGAATTTCTAACAGATAAAGGTTATAAATTCTATTCTCAAACAGATACAGAGGTTATACCAAATTTAGTACACTATTATTATAATAAAGATGAAAAAGATGATGAACAAAGATTATTAAGAGCTGTAAGCAGAGTATGTAAAGACTTAAAAGGTAGTTATGCAATAGAACTTATCTACAAAAATAAACCTGATATGATGATTGTAGTTAGAAAAGATAGTCCTTTGGTAATAGGAAAGGGCTACAAAGAAAACTATATTTCTTCAGATATTCCTGCAATTTTATCATTTACAAAAGAGTTTTATTTAATAGATGATAATGAAATTGCAGTTTTAACTAGAGACAATGTAGAATTTTATAATTCTGATTTAGAAAAAATTGAAAAAAAGATTGAAAATATTGATTGGAATGCTACTGCTGCAGAAAAAGATGGATTTGACGATTATATGCTAAAAGAAATATATGAACAACCAAATGCAGTTAGAGAAACAATAGGCTCAAGGCTTCCAGAAGAAGGAGTATGTATTTTTGATGATTTGAAATTTACAAAAGAGTATTTATCAAGCATAAATAAAATATACATTGTAGCATGTGGTACAGCTATGCACGCAGGATTAGTTGGAAAAAATATTTTTGAAAAACTTTGCAGAATTAATACTGAAGTAGACGTAGCATCTGAATTTAGATATAGAGATCCAATAATAGATGATAAAACATTATGTATTTATATTTCTCAATCTGGAGAAACAGCTGACACAATTGCAGCTTTAAAACTTGCTAAATCAAAAGGAGCAAAAACACTTGCAATATCAAATGTTATAGGAAGCTCAATTACAAGAGAGGCAGATTATTCTATTTATACACATGCAGGACCTGAAATAGCAGTTGCTTCAACTAAAGCATATACATCACAAGTTGTATTAATGGCTGTACTTGCAATTTATTTTGCAGAAACATTAGAACAAGACAATGTAGCTGAAATAAAAGAACTAAAACGAGATATATTAAGTTTACCTGGAAAGGTAGAAAATGCTTTAAAATGTAATAAAAGAGTAGCAGAGTTTGCAAGAAAAGTGTTCCAAGAAAAAGATATGTTTTTCTTAGGAAGAGGTGTAGACCAAACTGTTGCATTAGAAGGGTCACTTAAATTAAAAGAGATTTCATATATTCATTCAGAAGCTTATGCTGCTGGTGAATTAAAACATGGACCTATAGCCTTAATTGAAAAGGGAATCACTGTAGTAGGAATATTAACAGATCCAAAATTAGTAGAAAAATCTATAAGTAATATTCAAGAAGTTATTACTCGTGGTGCAAAAACATTTATAGTAACTAATCAAGAATTATTGAACAATAATTTTGAAATGGTAATACGTATTCCAGAGGTGAATCCTTTGCTATCACCAATTGTTTCTGTTATACCTTTACAACTTTTTGCTTATCATATTTCTAAAGAGAAGGGACTGGATGTTGATAAGCCTAGAAATCTTGCTAAATCAGTTACAGTTGAATAAAAAAGGAAAAGACGAGGTTGTCAATGGGGACGGGTTTAATTGACACACTGAAAGGCTGCTGCCTTTTGGGACGGGGCAAAAAAACATCACCATCTCCATTGGTTATATTTATTAAACATTACGACCTTGTTGTCGCTTTCTTTCATTGAAATTTATATTAGTGAAGAGAAAGCTCCAGCTGTCTACGCTTTGCTCCGCCTACGCGGTCTACATTTTTTAATAAATATAACCAATGGAGATGGTGATGTTTTTTTGCCCCGTCCCAAAAGACAGCAGCCTCAAATTAAGCCCGTCTTCGTTGGCAACTTAGTCTTTTTTTAGGAGGAAGTATGTTTAACATTGAAGAAGAACTAAAAAAATTACCAGCCAAGCCTGGAGTGTACATTATGAGAGATAAAGACGACAAAATAATTTATGTGGGCAAAGCTGTAGTTTTAAAAAACCGTGTTAGGTCATATTTTAGAAAAACTAATAAAACAGAAAGAATAAAGAAAATGGTTTCATTAATTGACCATTTTGAATATATTGTTGTTGACAATGAAGCTGAAGCATTAATTTTAGAGTGTAATCTTATAAAAAAGAATAGACCTAAATTTAATGTTTTATTAAAAGATGACAAAACTTATCCTTATATAAAAATAGATGTTAAATCTGATTTCCCAAATGTGTTTATTACAAGAAGATTGATAAAAGATGGTTCAAAATATTTTGGCCCTTATGCCAATCCTGGTAGTGCAAAGGAAATGCTTGACTTTATAAAAAGAAAATATAAAATTAGGCAATGTAGAAACTTTAAATCTAATACAAGAGCATGTTTAAATTATCATATTAAAAGATGCATGGCACCATGTATAGGATTGGTATCTAAAGAAGAATATAGAAAACAAATTGATGAAATTATAGATTTGCTAGAAGGCAAGACCGATAAAATAGTAAAAGATTTAAAAGTGCAAATAAAAGAAGCAGCGGAAAAGCTGGATTTTGAAAAAGCAGCATATTTAAGAGATAAAAAAATAGCAATCGAAAGAGTCTCAGAAAAACAAAAGGTATCAAATGTATCTGAAAATAACATAGATGTAATAGGAATTGCAAAATCAGACTTACAAGTCTGCATAGAAATATTTTTTGTGCGTTCTAGTAAAATGATAGGAAGAGAGCACTATTTCTTTTCAGAATTGATAGATATGGATGACAAAGAAATATTGTCAGGATTTATAAAGCAATATTATATAGATAACCCTAATATTCCAAATAAAATAATGATTAGGGAAGAACTTGAAGATAAAAAAGTTTTGGAAGAATGGCTTTCAACAGAAAGAGGGACAAAAGTTGAAATTAAGAGTCCTAAAAAAGGTGAAAAACTACGATTTGTTGAAATGGCAGAGCTAAACAGCAAAGTTACACTTGAAAATAAAGAAAAAGACAAATCAGAAATATTACTAGAAATAAAAGAAGTATGCAAACTAGATAAAATGCCGCGAAAAATTGAAACTTATGATATTTCAAATATATCAGGTGAATATATGGTAGCTGGAATGTGTGTAATGCAAGATGGTGTTATCAAAAAGAATTTATCCAGAAGATTTAAAATAAAAGGAGTTTTTGGTCAAGATGATCCTAAATGTATGGAAGAAGTTGTAACCAGAAGACTAAAACATTCAATAGATAATCCAAAAGGTGGCTTCGGAACACTGCCTGATGCTATATTTGCTGATGGTGGAATTACACAAATACGAGCAACTAAAAATGCAATAAAAAAATACAACCTTGATATCCCCGTCTTTGGAATGGTTAAAAATGATAAACACCAAACAAGAGCTTTGATGGATGAAAATAGACAAGAATTAAAAATATCAGAAAAACTAATGAACCTAATAACACAGTTTCAAGATACAGTGCATGATACAGCAATTTCTTATCATAGGAAATTACGTGATAAACAAATGTCTAAATCTGAATTAGATGATATTCCTGGAATAGGTGAGGTAAAAAAGAAAGCATTGCTTAAAGAATTTGGCAGTGTAGAGAAGATTAAAAAAGCTACAATTGAGGAGCTAATGCAAGTTTCTGGTATAAACGAAAACTTAGCTAAAAAAATCAGTCAAAAGGGACGGGCTTAAATAACAGCCTGTCCTTTTTTGTAGATTTTTCACTTTTTCTCGCAACTCAACATAATATATAGCATATAAAACAAGAAAGGGTGACCAAAATGCAGAAGATAATTGTAGAAGGAGGAAAAAAGCTAGAAGGTGACGTACATATATCAGGCTCAAAAAATGCAGCTTTGCCAATAATTGCAGCAAGCATACTAAACGGAGGAACAAGTAAACTATACAATGTGCCTAATATACATGATACACAAATGATGTATAAAATATTAGAAGAATTAGGATGCATAGTAAAGAAAACAAAAAATAAAGTCATTATTGATTCATCAAAAGTAAACAAATATGAAATACCAGAGAATCTAATGAGAGAAATGAGATCATCAGTAATTTTAGCTGGAGCAATTATAGGAAAACACCATGAAGCAGTTTTTTCTTATCCAGGAGGATGTGATATTGGAACAAGACCAATAGATTTACACCTAAAAAGTTTTGAAAAATTAGGAATAATTATTTCAAAAAACTATGGAAATATTAGTTGCAAATGTGATACAATAGAAAATACAAAAATAGACCTAGACTTTCCAAGTGTAGGAGCAACAGAAAATATAATGTTAGCCTCATGTTTAGGAATTGGCACAACAACTATAACAAATGCTGCAAGAGAGCCAGAAATAATTGATTTACAAAACTTTTTAAACAGAATGGGAGCAAAAATAACTGGAGCAGGAACAAACATTATAGAAATTATAGGAGTAAAAAAACTAAAAGATGTAAGCTATAATATAATGCCAGACAGAATAGAAGCTGGAACTTATCTTTGCGCAACTGCTGCAACAGGAGGAAGAATCAAAGCATTAAATATAGTACCAGAACATATAACTCCAATATTAAA
Source organism: Clostridia bacterium (assembly GCA_017511265.1). Classification (GTDB taxonomy): domain Bacteria; phylum Bacillota; class Clostridia; order TANB77; family CAG-508; genus CAG-269. The sequence goes on from JAFWKV010000042.1 coordinate 26,989, forward strand.
TAAACTTGAAGAAGCAAATTGCAAATTAAATATTGGCAAAAATTTTGTAGAATTAGTAGCACCACGAAGATTAAAAGCAGTAAATATAAAAACAATGCCATATCCAGGATTTCCAACAGATATGCAATCCATATTTGTAGCAATGCTAACGGTTGCTAAGGGAACATCATTAGTAGAAGAAAATGTATTTGAAAATAGATACAAATTTACCTCAGAACTAGAAAGAATGGGAGCAAAAATAACTATATCAGGTAGAACAGCTATAATAGAAGGAACACGTAGAATACATGGTACAAATATTGCAGCTACAGATTTAAGAGGTGGAATGGCTATGGTAATAGAAGCATTAGTAGCAAAAAAGAAAACGGAAATAGATAATATACATTATATTTTAAGAGGTTATGAAAATTTAGATAAAAAATTAACAAATTTAGGAGCTAAAATTTCTTTAAAAGTAGGAGAATAAATTGGCACATAAATCAAAACATGCAGAAGAAAAAAATAAAAAAACAAAAAAAAGGGCAGTAGAAAATAATACTGCCCAACCAAAAAAAACTATGAAGACAAGCACTATAGAAGTACAAATAAATCAAATGCCAAATCAAACAGGACAACCTAATAATAAAAACCAAAAAAAGATAAAAAAAGTGCAGAAAGTAAAGCCTGAAAACAAAAAAAACAAGAGCAAATTACTAAAATGGTTTGGAATAATAGGTCTAATAATTGTTGTAGGAATATTTTTATTTACAACACCACTATTTAATGTTACTGAAATAGAGGTAAAAGGTAATAGTACTGTTAATAGTGAAGAAATTAAAAGCTTGTCTCAAATAAAACTAAATGAAAATATATTTAAAAATATAAAAGCAATTATTAAAGAAAATATTAAATGTAATCCATATATAGAAGATGTTGAAGTCAAAAGAATCTTACCAAATAAGATTCAAATAACAGTACAAGAAAGAACAGTAAAATTTATGTTGAAACTTTTAGATAAATATGCATATATCAATAGTCAAGGCTATATATTAGAAATTACAAATCAGACAAGAGAAATACCTATTATAGAAGGAATGTCAACTTTAGAAGAAGAAATGATAGTTGGAAAAAGGCTAAATAATGAGGACTTAAATAAATTAGAGACGATATTAAAAATAGTAAGTAGTTGTGAAGAAAACGAAATAAGCAAATATATAACAAGTATTAATGCACAAAATCAAAGTGAATATATAATGATTTTTGCAGAAAAGGGAATAACAGTACATTTAGGAAATAGCACAAATTTAGACACCAAAATTTTATATGTTAAAGCAATATTACAGGCTGAAGAAGGCAATGAAGGCGATATATTTGTAAATGGAGATTTAAATAATGGATTTCAGCCATATTTTAGAAAAAAAGTGTGAGGTGAATAAAATGAATAAAGAAAAAATAGGCTTAGCATTAGGAATTATGTGTGCAGTATTAGTTTTTGGAATTATTGTACAAATAAAAACAATAAATAGCACAAATCCTACATACAGCTCAAGCAATACAGTAAATAACTTAAGAGATGAAGTTTTAAAAGAAAAGGAAAAATATGACAATAGATATGAAGAACTAGAAAAAGCAGAAAAAGAACTTGAAAAAGAAAGAGAAAGTTCTACTGGAAATAATGGTGAACTTACAAGTGTTGAAGAACAAATAAAAGAAGGAAATAAATTATTAGGTCTTACAGAAGTTTCTGGAGAAGGAATTATAGTTACATTAAAAGACAATACAGCTCAGGTTACAAATTCATTATTAGATGCAAGTGACTTAGTAGTACATGATATGGACGTATTAAGTGTTATAAATGAGTTAAAAAATGCAGGAGCAGAAGCAATATCAATTAATGACCAAAGAATAGTAACAACAACAGGAATCGTATGTGATGGAAATGTTATTCAAATAAATGGACAAAAAGTTGGCGCACCATTTGAAATAAAAGCAATTGGATTATCAGAACAATTAGCTGCACTTTCTAGACCAGGAGGATATTTAAGCATTTTGCAAGAATATGGAATAGGTACAGAATTAGTAAAATCTAAAAACATAACTATTCCAAAATATTCAGGTTCAATTAATTTTAAATATGTACATAATCAATAAAAAAGAGGTGAAATAAATGGATGGAAAGAAAAAAGGAAAAGTAGTTATGGCCATCAGTATAGGAATTTCATGTTTTGCATTAACAATGGTAATGAGTATGCAATTTAAAGTAGTAGATCAAACAGACATAACTTCAATAGAAAACATGAGAGAATCAGAATTAAGAGCAGAACTTTCAAATTGGAAAGATAAATATGAAGACGTAAACACAAGATATGAAGAAGTAGACAAAACAATAAAAGAATATAAAAATCAAGAAAAATCTGATAATGAAAAATCAAAGTTATTACAAGCTGAGTTAAGTCAAATTAATTTAGAACTAGGAAAAACAGATGTTACAGGTGAAGGAATTACGATAACATTGAAAGAAACAAATAATACAGACACAGCAATTACAGCAGATGATTTACTTGTAATAGTAAATAGTTTAAAATTAGCAGGAGCAGAAGCAATATCTATAAATGAAGAAAGAGTTATAAATACAACAGATATAGTTGAAATAAATAATACATTTATAAAAGTAAATGGACAAAGAATTCTATCTCCATACATTATAAAAGCAATTGGAGAGCAAACATATCTTGAAAGTTCATTACTAGGAAATGGTGGATATGTTGACGAATTAAAGAAAAATGGTTATGAAGTAACAATAGAAAAAAATTCAAAAATTAATATAAAAAAATATGAAGATGAGTTAAAAAGTAAATATATGCAATAATATCAAAATTGAAAATGGAAAGGAAACAAAAAATGATTTATTTAGGAATAATTTTAGGAAGTTTATTAGGTGTTGTAATTGGAGTAAATGCTCCTATAATTTCATATACATATTCTAGCTATTTAGCAATAGCGATAATAGCTGCATTAGATTCAGTTTTTGGAGGAATAAGTTCAGTTTTAAAGAAAAATTTTGATTTGAAAATTTTCTTATCTGGATTTTTCTGTAATGCTATACTATCAATTTTATTAACATATTTAGGTCAAAAACTAAATGTAGACATTTACTTAGCTGCAATAGTTGTTTTTGTAGGAAGAATGTTTACAAATCTTACAATAATAAGAAGATACTATGTGGAAAAATGGTCAAAAAAAGTTCAAGAAGTGAATAAAAAATAATGAACTCTTAGAGTAAGAATGAATACAAAAATTTGATAAAAGTTTTATTACAAATAGATTACAAAAATGTTACAAAAATATAACAAATTCTATTGACTTTTGTCTAAAAATGTAATATAAAATAAGCTATGTTAAATACGTATATCAAATGGGGGAATTATCTTGGCAATAGGTGATATAATAGTTGGTATTGATATAGGGACGTCGAAAGTATGCACAGTGCTTGGAGAGGTTAATAACTTCGGACAAATTGAAACTATATGCAGTACATCATGTGAGTGTAATGGCCTTCAAAAAGGCAAAATAATAAATGAAGAAGCTATTGTTAACAGTTTAAATAAAACACTTGAAGAAGCAGAGGAAGAAGCAAATTTAAAAATAAATTCAGCATATACAACCATACCAGGTAAATATGTAACAATAGTCCAAAATAGTATTGTAAAAGAAGTCAAAGATAAATATGCAGGAATATCTGCAAAAGATGTTCAATCTGCAGTAGCACAAGTAAAAGATATTGAGGTGCCTGAGGGTAAAACTATAATTGATATAGTGCCAGATGAAATACTATTAGATAATGGCAAAACAGAGATGGATCCAGTAGGGAGTCTTAGTTCCACAATTACAATAAATGCACAAATAATTTTAGCAGATAAAGAATATGTAAGGCAATTAGCAAGCATTTTTAAAAAGGTGGGACTAGAAATAGATGCAATAATTCCTACAACATTAGCAGAGAGAAACTTAGTATTAGACAACAACGAATTAAATGATAATATTATGCTATTAGATGTAGGAGCAGGAATGACAGACATTGGAGTATTTGAAGGAAGCAGATTTATTTATACAAATACTATTCCACTCGGAGGAGATAATATTACAAACGATATATCAATAGTATTAAATATATCTCAAGAAGAAGCTAATAAGTTAAAAAAGCAATATGGACTTGCACTAAAATCTTTTATAGATAATGATAATGAAATTATTTTGAATACTTGCAGAGGAGACCAAAAAAGCAAAGCAATAAAAAGTTCAGAGCTAATCGAAATTATAGAGGCAAGAATAGAAGAAATTTTTTCGATTGTTAATAAAGATGTAACTAATCAAGGAATAAAATCAAGAATTAATAATGTTGTTCTTACTGGACAAGGTATTAGCAATATAAATAAAAGTGATGTTGCAGGAAAAATAATATTAAATATACCAGTAAAAATATCAACAGGAAGATTGATTAGTACAGTAAAGCCACAGTTTAGAACAAGCTATGCTTTAGTAAGATATATAGCATCAAGACCATTTACAAGAACAGTATCAAGTAGTATAGATACTTCAACAGATGAACATGTTGTAAAAAAAGTTTTAAACAGAATAAAAGACTTCTTTTATTCATAAAAAAGTTATTAATTTTAAAAACATATAAATTTTAAGGAGGAAGAAAGCTTTATGATGGACTATGAAGATAACGTAACAATGATGGATGGAACTGCTACAATAAAAGTAATAGGTGTAGGAGGAGCAGGAAACAATGCTGTAAATAGAATGATTGACTTTGGAATAAAAGGAGTAGATTTTATTGCAGTTAATACAGATAGACAAGCCCTTCAAAATTCAAAAGCTAGTACAAAAATTCAAATAGGGGAAAAAATCACAAGAGGATTAGGTGCAGGAGCTAACCCAGATATCGGAGCTCAATCTGCAGAAGAAAGTAAAGCAGAAATATCAGAAGTATTAAGAGGAGCAGATATGGTATTTGTTACAGCCGGAATGGGTGGAGGAACAGGTACAGGAGCTGCACCAATAGTTGCACAAGTTGCAAAAGAAATGGGAATATTAACAATTGCAGTTGTTACAAAACCATTTACATTTGAAGGTAAAAAAAGATTATCACAAGCAGAAAGAGGAATAGAAAGCCTAAAAGGTAAAGTTGACACATTAGTTGTGATTCCTAATGATAAATTATTACAAATAATAGACAGAAAAACATCAATAATTGAAGCATTTCAATTAGCAGATGATATGCTTAGACAAGGTGTACAAGGTATATCAGACTTGATAGCTATTCCAGGTTTAGTAAACCTTGACTTTGCAGATGTAAAAACAATAATGTTAAATACAGGAATGGCTCATATGGGTACAGGTACTGCATCAGGTGAAAATAGAGCTGAAGATGCTGCTAAAGAAGCTATACAAAGCCCATTACTTGAAACTTCAATAGAAGGAGCAAGAGGAGTAATTATAAACATTACAGGTGGAGACGATTTAGGTTTACACGAAGTTAATACAGCAGCTGAATTAGTACAAAGAAGTGTTGATCCAGAAGCTAATATTATATTTGGTACTGTTACAGATCCAACAATGCAAGATGAAATTAAAATTACTGTTATTGCTACAGGATTTGAAAAAAATGAACCTATTTCTAGCTTAGGTGTAGGTGATATAGTTTCTAAAACATGGGAGAAGAAAGTTAATTCAATCCCATCAAATACAGATTCTAGTTCATCATCAAATGATTTAGACATACCATCATTCTTAAGAAAAAATAAAAATAAAGGAATTTAAAAAAACGTGTCAATGGGGACGGAAGTTGTCAATGGGGACGGACTTAAAAGGAAACGTGTCAATGGGGACGGGCTTAAATGACACACATTAAAAATGTGTGTCATTTAAGCCCGTCCCCATTGACACGTTTTTTTGCCGAATAATAATTCAAATTTTTTTATTTAAGTCCTAAAAAAAGACAGACTTTTTAAAAAGAGCAGTATATAATACACATCACAGGTGGTAAAAATGACAATTTATATAGACATTGTATTAATCGAAAATTTAATAATGAATTATATAATACTATATGGCACAGGAGTATTAGCAAAAGTCCCACCAAAACAAGTACGAATAATTATTGCAAGCTTAATTGGAGCAACATATGCAATAATAGCATATATGTCCAAATTAAAAATATATTCTACATTCATACTAAAAATTATTTTATCAATTATCATAGTATATATAGCTTTTAATCCAAAAAATATCAAAAAAATGTTAAAACAATTAGTCTTATTCTATTTAGTATCATTTGTATTTGGAGGAGCAGCATTTTTTTTAATATATGTTGTAAAACCACAAGAAATAATTATGAGAAATGGTGTATTTGTAGGTACATATCCATTAAAAATCGCAATACTAGGAGCAATTGTTGGATTTATTATAATTGTTTTAACATATAAAATCATTAGTAACAAACTATCAAAAAAATCCCTATTTTGTAAAATAAAAATTAAACTATGTAATAACGAGCTAAATACAACGGCACTAATAGACACAGGAAATCTATTAAAAGATCCGATAAGTAATATGCCAGTAATTGTTGTTGAACATACAGCTTTGTATGACATACTACCAAAGCAAATTTTGAATAATTTAGAAAATATTTTAGGAGGTGATTTAGAAGGTTTTCCAGATGAAATAAAAGAAAAATATGTATCAAAGTTGAAGGTTATTCCATTTTCATCTCTTGGAAAACAAAATGGAATGTTATTAGGTATAAAAGCAGATGAAATTAATATAGAAAGAGAAGAAGAGAACATTACAAAAGACAATGTTATTGTTGGAATATATGACAAGTCATTAACAAAAAGAGGAGAGTATAGGGCTCTAATTGGAATGAACTTATTGTAGATTCTATGAAAGGAAAGTGATTTATATGAAACTAATTAATGTTATGAAAAATAGCATAAACACAATTTATGCAAAATACATAAATAAAGACGAGACTGAATACTTGCCAATTTTTTATATAGCAGGAAGTCAAACACTTCCACCACCACTTCCACCAGAAGAAGAGGCAGAATTAATAAATAGGCTTAGTGAAGAAAACAATTTAGAAATAAGGCAAAAACTTGTTGAAAGAAATTTGCGACTAGTCGTATATATAGCTAAAAAGTTTGAAAATACGGGTATTGGAATAGAAGACCTAATTTCAATTGGAACGATAGGACTTATGAAAGGGGTTAATACATTTAAAGCAGATAAAAAGATAAAACTTGCAACTTATGCATCAAGATGTATTGAAAATGAAATACTTATGTATTTAAGAAGAAATAATAAAATAAAAGGTGAAGTTTCAATTGATGAACCACTTAATAAAGACAGTGATGGAAATGAACTTTTATTGTCAGATATTTTAGGCACAGACCCTGATATAACCTCAAGAGGTTTAGAAGACGAGGTTGATAGAAAATTACTCAGAGCTTCTATAAAAAAACTCAATCCTAGGGAAAAAAATATAATGGAAATGAGATTTGGCTTTATAAATGGAAATGAAAAGACTCAAAAAGAGGTTGCAGATGAGCTTCGGTATTTCTCAAAGTTATATATCTCGTCTTGAAAAAAAGATAATTGGTAAGATGAAGAAAGATATAATGAGTAAAACAGGATAAAAAGCGATATATAAATACGAAAATCTTTGTGTGTCGCAAGCTACAAATTAAAAATACTAGTCTGTAGCTTGCGTGGGTAGCACTCGCTTTGCTCGTTTGGTCGCTTACGCAGATTTTCTTTATTTATATATTGCTTTTTAACCAGTTAAGGCAAAGAATAAATTTCCTCCCTTTGGAAATAATGAAAGTAACAGCATTCCAAAGGGAGGTTTTTTTAGTGGTAAACAAGGTAGAAATATGTGGAGTAAATACTTCAGAATTACCGTTACTTACCAAAAAAGAAAAAGAAGAATTATTTATTAAGATAAAGCAGGGAGATGAAGAAGCAAGAGACACATTTATAAATGGAAATCTAAGATTGGTACTTAGCGTAATACAAAGATTTTACGGAAGAGGAGAAAGTGCAGATGATCTATTTCAAGTAGGGTGTGTAGGGTTAATAAAAGCAATAGATAATTTTGACTTAACACAAAATGTACAATTTTCAACCTATGCAGTGCCGATGATTATACGGAGAAATAAGAAGATACTTAAGAGATAATAATAGCATTAGAGTGAGTAGATCTGTAAGGGATTTAGCATATAAAGCGATTCAATATAAAGAAAAGTACAATAAAGAAAAGGGAAGAGAGCCAACAGTAGAAGAAATAGCAAAAGAATTGGGAGTAAATAAAGAAGAAATTGCTTTCAGTTTTGACGCCATACAAGATCCAGTTTCATTATATGAACCTATATATAATGATGGGGCAGAAAGCATTTATATAATGGATCAAGTACGAGATACAAAAAATACTGATGAGCATTGGGCAGAAAAAATGACTATTGACCAAAGTATGAAAAGATTAAATGACAAGGAAAAGACTATTATTACAAAAAGATTTTTTGATGGAAAAACTCAAATGGAAGTTGCTGATGAAATTGGCATTTCTCAAGCACAGGTTTCTAGACTTGAAAAAAGTGCAATAAAAAATATAAGAAGAATGTATAGGTAATAGGATACTGTAATGGTAATGCAATAAACAAATATAAATATATATTATTTAAAATCAGCATAGAAATAGCATAATCTTTTATTAAATTTAAATTTTAACAAAATTAATAAATTATATCTTGACAATAAACCTTCAATTTGTTACAATATCAACAATATGTTATCAAGAGTAAGGGAGAGAACCAGCTCATAGATCTTACAGCAACCTGCAGGGGCAAGGTGCTAAAACTGGCAAAGCGAGAGCTTTGGATGATAATTCTAAAAGCAAAAATTATCTCTGCTCTTGTAGCAGAGATTTTTGTCGTTTAATAGCGACGTGGTGATGATTTTGTGTCAACTAAGCCCGTCCCCATTGACACAGAGATTTTTGCCGTTTTAGATAAAAAAAGATAGCATAAATAAAAAAGAAAGAAGGAATAAAAAATGAACAAGTATTACTTTACATCAGAAAGCGTAACAGAAGGGCATCCAGACAAATTATGTGACTATATTTCAGACTCAATTTTGGATGCATGTTTAGAGCAAGATTCACACTCAAGAGTAGCAGTAGAAACAATGGCATCAGCAGGAAAAATTGCAATTGCAGGAGAAATAACAACAAAGGCAAAAATAAATATTGAAGATATTGCAAGAAATGCTATCAAAGAAATAGGCTACAGAGGAAAAGATTATGACATTGACTATAAAACGTGTGACATAGACATAAACCTAACTGAACAAAGTCCAGACATAGCATTGGGAACCAATGACGAAGTAGGTGGAGCAGGAGACCAAGGCATAATGTTTGGTTATGCAACAGATGAAACAGAAGAATATATGCCATTTGCAATAAATATGGCCCATAAACTTGCTAAAAGATTAACACAAGTTAGAAAAGAAGGGATTTTACCATATTTAGGACCAGACGGAAAAACACAAGTCACAGTAGAATATGAAGACAATGAAGTAAAAAGAATTGATACAGTACTTATATCAAATCAACATACAGAAGATGTAACACAAGAACAACTAAAAAAGGACATTATAGAAAAAGTAATAAAAGAAATAATTCCACCAAAATATTTAGATGAAAACACAAAAATCTACATAAATCCAACAGGACGATTTGTTATAGGCGGACCATTAGGAGACACAGGATTAACAGGAAGAAAAATAATAGTAGATACTTATGGTGGGTCAGCACGCCATGGAGGAGGAGCATTTTCAGGTAAAGATGCAACAAAAGTAGACCGTAGTAGTGCATATATGTTAAGACATATTGCTAAAAACATAGTAGCAAATGGATATGCAAAAAGATGCGAAATTCAAGTTGCATACGCAATAGGTATGGAACAGCCAATGTCTATATATGTTAATACATTTGGAACAGGTAAAATACCATGGCAAGAAATAGTTGAAATAATAAATAAAAAATTTGATTTAACACCAAAGGGAATAATCAAATACTTAGAACTAACAAAACCAATATTTACAAAAAGCACAAACTATGGACATTTTGGAAAATCAGAATTACCTTGGGAAAAAATAGTTGACTTAAAAATCTAATTAAAAGTTATTTTTTTAGAGAAGCCTAATGTTGGTATATAAATATATTTATATACCAACATCAGGCGGGGAAAACAGTAACAAGTAATAACAATGACGAATATAATAAACCATAAGGAGGCAAAGAAGATGAACGACTTTATTATAAATGCTATACTTTGGACTTTAGCTCTTTATGGTTTATTTGAAATAATCAAAAATTTTATATACATTTTTACATATACAAATATGAAAGCAGATGGAACATATTTAATTATTGCAACCAAAAACCAAGAAAACAACATTGAATATTTTTTACGTTCAAGCCTATTTAAATTGTTATACAGCAAAGAAGACTATGTAAAACAAGTAATAGTTGCAGATTTAGACTCAAAAGACAACACAAAAGAAATAGCCAAAAGGCTATCATCAGAATATGAATGTCTAAAAGTACTTAATTGGAGAGAATGCAAATCAATACTAGATACTGTAAATGACAACTAGTTGAATTTTAAAAAAATTTATGCTAAAATTATTTAAATTCTTAAGATAATAAATAGTAAAAATAAAAATTCTACTTGTTCATTGCATTCGAATAGAAATTGTATTGATAAAAAATGAGCCTCTTTCACTTAGTCCTCGCTTCGCTCGACGTGAACATCCCTCATTTTTTCTCTTTACAATTTCTAATTCTCATTTCACTCAAGCGTAGATTTTTTATTTTTTACTATTTATTATCATAGAAAATTAATATTTGAAAATTTTTTTAACAGAAAGGACAAAAAATTTGGAACTAGAAGGAATAATTGAAGATATAATTTACCAAAACGAAGTAAACAGTTACACAGTAGCCACATTTCAAACAAAACAAGAAGAAATAACCGTAGTAGGATATTTGCCATTTATTAATAATGGAGATAGCTTGAAAATAATAGGAAAATTTGTAGAACACAAAGAATATGGAGAGCAATTTAAAATAGACACATTTGAAAAAATGATGCCACAAACATTAGGAGCATTAGAAAAATACCTTGCAAATGGAAATATAAAAGGAATAGGACCAGCAACCGCAAAAAAAATTGTTGACAAATTTGGTGAAGAAACAATACACATATTCAAATTTGAACCAGAAAAACTAGCTACAATAAGGGGAATCTCAAAAGAAAAAGCACTTGATATGTCACAAAGTTTTATAGAAAATTGGGAAGTATGGCAAATAGTAGGATTTTTAGAAAGATTTGGCATAGGTGTAGAAAACGCAAAAAAAATATACAAACTATTTGGTGCAAATGCAATAGAAGAAATAGAAGCAAATCCATATTTATTAATAGACGTGACAAGAGGAGTAGATTTTAAACAAATAGACCAAATGGCATTAGACATAGGAATAACTTATGACAACGAGAAAAGAGTAGAAAGTGGTATAAAATATGCATTAATTAAGATAACATATAATGGTCATTGTTGTACATTAAAGCAAAACTTAATAGAATTTGTAATACAGCTTTTAAATGTAACCACAGAAATAGTTGAAGATAATATAATTAACCTAAAAGTAAAAAATGAAATAGTAATAGAAGAAAGAGAAAACGAAGAATGGGTATATCTAAATAGTTTTTATCAAACAGAAAAAAGTATAGCTCAAAAAATATTAGGACTAGATAAGGCTAAAAATATGAAAAAAATCAAAGATATGGAAAAACAACTTTATAATGTAGAAAGTAAAATAGATATGGTACTTTCAAGCAAACAAAAAGAAGCAATAATGACGATTAATGAAAACAATGTAACAATTATCACAGGAGGCCCAGGAACAGGAAAAACAACTATAATAAAAAGTATATTAGAAATTTATAAACTAAGAGGAAATAAAGTTGTATTATGTGCTCCAACAGGACGAGCAGCCAAAAGAATGACTGAAACTACAGGAGAAGAAGCAAGTACATTACACAGATTATTAGAAATAGGAAAATTCAATGATGATGATTTATATAAAAATGGGCAAAATTATGAAGGAATGCCAATTGATGCAGATGTGATTGTAGTTGACGAAGTTTCGATGGTAGATATGTTTTTAATGAATTATCTGCTAAGTTGTATCTATAAGGGAACAAAACTAGTTCTAGTAGGAGATACAGACCAATTGCCATCAGTAGGACCTGGTAGTGTATTAAAAGACTTAATTGAATCTGAAAAAATAGCAACAGTACATCTAGATAAAATTTTCAGACAAGCAGCTAAAAGCAAAATAATAGTAAATGCACATAGGGTAAATAATGGAGAACCTTTTCTTACAAAAGAAGACATTGAAGACGAAGAAATGAATCAGGATTTCTTTTATATAAAACAAGTTGAGCCAGAAAAAATGCTTCAGCAAGTTATATCATTATGCAATGGACGCTTAAAAAATTATGGGGACTATGATTTTTTTCAAAATATACAAGTAATAACACCAACTAAAAAAGGAATGCTTGGAACAAAAGAACTAAACAAAGCACTGCAAGAAGTATTAAATCCGAAACAAGAAGGAAAGCCAGAAAAAGCAAATATGGGAATGACTTTTAGAGTGGGTGACAGAGTGATGCAAATAAAAAACAATTATGACATTACTTGGGAACGAGACACAGAAAAACACGAATTAGGCAGTGGCGTATTTAATGGTGAAATAGGTACAATATTGAAAATAAATGAACGCGATAAATTAGTAAAAATAAAATTTGACGATGAAAAAATATGCTGGTACGAATTTCAAGATTTAGACCAGATAGAACATAGTTATAGCATAACAATACACAAATCACAGCGGAAGCGAATTTGACGTTGTGGTAATGGTTGTTCCACCAACTGCACCAATGTTACTTACAAGAAATCTATTATATACAGGAATAACAAGAGCAAAAAAATTATTAATAATAATTGGAAATGATAAAGTAATTAATTATATGATACAAAATGTAGACAGCAAAAAACGTAATACGGGGCTAGAATATAAATTAAGAGAAAGAGAGGAAAATTGTTAGACTTTATATTAGACTTAATATATCCACCAGTATGTGGTGTGTGTGGAAAAATAGATAAAAATTCACTCTGCAAAAAATGTGAAATACAATTAAGAAAGCAAGCTGTGTATGGAATAGACCACTACAGCCAAGATTCAGATCAAATAATTGATGAACATTTGTATATTTTTATGTATGGAGGAGTAATTAGACAAATATTTTTAAATTATAAATTCAACGAAAAAGCATATTTATATAAAACTTTTACAAATTTTTTATTAAAAAATGAAAAATTTGTAGAAATTATAAAAAGTTATGATATAATAATACCAGTACCATTAAGCAAAGAAAGAAGAAAAAAAAGAGGTTATAATCAAAGTGGGCTAATTGCTAAGGAAATAAGCAAAAAATTAAACATACCAATAAATCAAACAAGTCTAAAAAAAGTAAAAAATATAGTAGCACAAAGTACACTAAATAAAGAACAAAGAGAAAAAAACATACAAGGAGCATATATTTTGAAAAATGCAAAAAGCTTAAAATCAAAAAAGGTACTAATTATTGATGATATCTATACAACAGGAAGTACAATAAACGAATGTAGCAAAATACTTTATGAGGTAGGAACAAACAAAATTGGAGCATTAACAATTGCAAAAGATTAATAATGGAGGAATCAAATGGATGATTTAGTAGAAAGCATATTAGATTATGTAAGGTCAGACTATACAGATTACGCAGTTATGATTAATGGAGAATGGGGCTCAGGGAAAACTCACTTCTGGAATCATAAGGTAAAAAACAAAATAGAGTCACTTAAACTAAATGGAAAAAAATATACAACAATTTATATGTCTTTATATGGAATTTCAAACTTAGAAGAAATTAGTAAAAAGATATTTATAGAAACAACACAGCTTATGGATAAAAACTTAAGAAAATTTATGCGTTCAAAAGGTCAAGGAACAATTCCTGAATATGCAAAAACAGGAATAGATATGGCCAATCTTTTTGGTGTAACAGAAAATGGAAACAGGCTTGACTATGGCGAATTTTTCTCAACAGATGATAAAGTATTATGTTTTGATGATTTAGAGAGAGCAAATGTTGACGTTATAGACATATTAGGATATATAAATAATTTTGTTGAGCATGACCATATAAAAACAATAATAATATGTAACGAAAAAGAATTAGCAACAAAATTAAAAAGCAATAACTTAGAAATGAAAACATTTATAGCTACATATCTTTTAGACAAACAAGGAGAACTAGACAAAAACGATAAACCAATGGTTGAAAAAATACAAGACAAAATTGAATATGTATTTGATAAAGCAAACGACTATGAAAGAATAAAAGAAAAGCTAATAGGTGAAACATTTGAATATGCTCCTCAATTTGATTACATAATAAATGGTATATTAATGAGATATGAAAATGATAGTGAGCTAATAAGATTTTTACGTGAAAATACAAAACTAATAATTAATACATTCCATAAAAGTGGAACAAGAAACCTAAGAATTTTAAAACATGCATTAAATGATTTTAAGAAAATATACGAAATGGTAAACAAATCATATCCAAACACAAATTACAGAGTATTACAAACAATGCTAATATTTACAATAGCTATATCTTTTGAAATAAAGGCAGGAAAAATAACAAAAGAAAAATTTGTTAATATTCAAGACAATGAGGAATATAAAGCTGTATTAGTATCTTCTAGAGTATTAATGGACAATAGACAATTCTATATAAAAGAATTTGATAATAATTATTATTATAATTTTAAAGCAGAATACAGATTCTTTAAATTTATAGAATACTATGTAAGAACAAGAATTTTTAATATGAAATTATTCAAAGACAATATGGAAACTATAATCAATACAGTAGATATGGAAAAATTACCAGCATATAAGAGACTTCTTACAGAAGAATATTGGAAAATTCCAGATGACCAATTTAATGGTGTAATAGAAGAAATAGAAGAAAATGTAAAAGCTGGTGAACTAGAACTAATAGACATAGTTAAATTATATGCATATTTTAGCTATTTTTCAAAAAAGAATTTAATACAGCTTGACTTAAGAACTATAAAAAGCGAATTCTTTAATGGAATGAACATAGCTTCTTTAAAATCAAAATATTGTGAAAATGTAGAAGAAGAAATGAGCAAAATTGCAATAAGCGATATTGGAGAAGACATGAATGAAATTCTAGCACATTTCAATGAATTAAACAAACAACTATTGGACAAAAAATATAAAGAAATGGCAGAAGAAGTATTTAAATGTATTCCAATGAGAATGGAAAACTTTTATGAGATGTTTGATAAAGAATGTATGGAAATACCAATATTTAAATACATTGATGCACATCAAATATTTCAAAGAATATCTTGTGCATCAAATGAAGATGTTATGATAATAAAAGACAAACTTCAAAATAGAGCTAATAAGTATACAAAACAAATTGAACCTGAGATGAAAAATATTAAATTATTAAAACAAATCATTGATGATTATGTTAAAGGAAAAGAAATAACTATTAAGATAGTCACTTTAAAAGAATTTTCTAAAGATTTAGGATATATATTGGATAAATATAAAGTTAGTATTTTTGGTAAAAAAGAGGAAGTTGTTTCTGAATAGTATTAGAAAAAGACAGCACATATTTAAGTTGCTGTCTTTTTTATTGAATATATTTTGAAGTATGATATAATAAAAAATAAAAAAGGAGTAAAAATGGAAACAGATATAAAAGAAAATTATATTGATGAAATAACACTTGATAAATTAGAAAGACTTAATTTTATAATTAAGGGTTATCAAAGAGGATATAAATGGGAAACCAAACATATAGAAAAACTAATTCAAGATTTATGTGATTTCATTGATAGTAACCCTAACAAGGATGATTATTATTGTTTGCAAACTATTGTGGTAAAAAAAATAGGAGAAAATATCTATGAATTAATAGATGGGCAACAAAGATTAATTACAATATATATCCTCTTAAAAATGATATATGAAAATAGAGATGAAGATTTATCAAATGGAAAATTTTATTTTGAGTTTGAAAGAGATAAAAATAAAGAAGAAAAAATAGGAGATTTTTTAAGTAATATTGTAGAAAAATCAAAAGAAGAAAATAATGATTATATGAAAAACTTAGATGCTTATTATATGAAAAACGCATATAGAGTAATAAAAAAATGTATGAAAAAAAGAAAAGAAGAAAAAAATAGTTTTTTAGGGACCGAGCTAGAACATTTATTTTACAACGATAAAAAGGTGAAATTTATATGGTATGAAGTAAATGAAAGTACTACTTCAACATCAGAAGAAATATTTTCAAGAATCAATATGGGAAAGATACCATTAACAAATTCAGAACTAATAAAGGCAGAGATATTGTCTTTCAACAAAAGTGATAACATAAAATTAAAACAATTAAAAATTGTAAGTGAATGGGACAATATAGAAAACAAACTTCAAAATGAAGAATTCTGGGAATTTATTAGACCTAAAAAAGATAATTTTGTAAATAAAATAGAATTTATATTTGATTATGCAGTAAAAAGAGAAGATGATAAACTTAAAATTGATAATAAAAAAGAAAAACAAAAAAATGAATTCTATATATATGATAGAATTTGCAATATTATAGAAAAAGAAAAAAAACAAGATATTAATATAGAAATAGATGATATATGGAAAAAATACGTTAGAAATTATTTTGAAACTTTAATGGAATGGTATGAAGACATAGAAATATATAATATGATTGGATATTTAAACTTATTTGATAATGAAAATACAATATATGAATTAATGAATACATACAATTCATGTAAGCATCGTGACAAAGAAGAAACAGACAAAGATGACACAGACGAAGAACAAATAAATACTAAGGAAGAATTTAAAGAAAAATTAAAAGGAAAAATAAGAGAAACAATAAAAGAAATCGATATTGAAGAACTCGAATATGAATCAGAAGATGGAAAAAATGGAAAAAGTGGAGATAACAAAAGAATACAAAAAATATTATTCTTATTTAATATTCTAACATCAATAGACTCAAATGACAGATTTTTATTTAATAAATTAAATGATAGAAATGTTTCTTTAGAACACATACATCCTCAAAACCCAGAAGGAATGGAAGAAAAATACTTTCCAGAATGGATTAATAGTACAAAACAGCATCTATACGAATTAAAAAATACTGTAAATATTCAAAATATTGATAATAATTTAGACGAAAATATAGAAAAAATCCTTGAAAAAGCATTACAAAAAATAAGAGAATTTGAAAAAACAAAAAAAACACAAAGGAAAGACTTTAAAAAATTATTTGATGATGTAATTGAACTATTAGATTATATTTATGATGCAAAAGGCAACAAAGATTTACATTCTATACAAAATTTAGCACTATTGAGTAGAACAATGAATAGCAAGTTAAATAATTCTTTATTTGAAAGTAAAAGAGAGAAAATCATAGAATGTTCTAATAATAAGGAATTTTATATACCAATATGTACTAAAAATGTCTTTTTTAAATATTACAGTAATAAAGCTAAAAGTTTATATCTATGGACTAGTGAAGATAGAGAGGACTATCTAGAAAAAATAATAAAAAGACTTGCAGATTTTTTGCCAGAGAATTAAAGTGAAAATTTATCTAAATGGAGGAATATACTAATGAGCAATGAAGCTACTAATAAAAAAAAGAAATACACTTTTTTTGAATTATTAGAAGATTTTAAAATAGTAATACCTATAATACAAAGAGATTATGCACAGGGAAGAGAAGATGAAATTTCAGAAAGTATAAGAAAAAGTTTTATAGACACAATAGATGAATCATTAGGAAATAATAAAAAGTTAGAATTAGATTTTATATTTGGAAGTACAAAATTAAATAAAGGAAAAAATATAAAAGAACTTAGTTTATTAGATGGACAACAAAGATTAACAACATTATTTCTATTGCATTGGTATTTTGCAAAAAAAGAAGGAAAATTGGATAAACAAACAAAAGAAATCCTTAAGAAATTTTCTTATTCAAATAGAACAAGTTCAGAAGACTTTTGTAAAGAACTAATTGAAAAAGGAATAGAAATTCCATCAGGTACGCCCAAAGAAGGAAAGCAAATAATAAAAAAGATAATAAAAGAACAAATATGGTATTACAGTGAATGGGATAATGAACCTACAATTAAAAGTATGATTAATATGCTAGATACTATACATTTAAAATTATATAATAAAAACTATTTTGAAAAATTAAAAAAGAATATTAGCTTTTATTTTCAAGAGATGGAAGAATTTGGATTAACTGATGAACTATATATAAAAATGAATTCTAGAGGAAAACAACTTACAGATTTTGAAAATTTTAAAGCTGAAATTATAAAAATACTAAGAAACAAAAGTGAAAAGGGAAATAACAAAGCTGCAGATTTATTAAAAAGATTTGAAAAAAATATTGAAACAAAATGGGTAGAATTTATATGGGATTATAAGGAATTTATAGAAGAAAAAGATGATGAAAAACTAATAAATATAGATTCACCATTTATCAGGTATATTTTTGTGATTTCAGAATTGATATATGATTTAAGAATAAGAGAAAATGGAAATGAAGATATAGTTTTTCCTAAATATGTAGATAATCTTCCTGTTATAGATTTTACAGTAATAAAAAAGATATATAGTGATATTGAAAATATAAGAATGTTAGCAGATATACTTGATTTATGGCGTGATAAACAAAAAACTGATGAAGATTTTTCAAAAATATTTAGCAGTTGTTATAAAAAGGGAAAGGTAACATTATTTAGAAATAAAAATGATGAAAAATATAGTAATTTAATTGATAAATGTATGCATGATGAATTAGAAATAAACGAAAGACTAATATTATTTTCATATATACTAAGAAAACTACAATATAAAGATGAAGATAAAGAATTAGAAAACTATATGAGAGTTATTAGAAACCTGATTGAAGAAAGAAGATCATTTGTAACTAGTGCAGTTACTCATATGTCAGATGTACGTTCTAACAGAAACTATACACCATATCTTAGGTTTATAGATAAAAATCTGGTAAAATCGGACAATATATATGAAAGCATATTAAATATTGATGAAAAAGAAGAAATAAAAAATGGACCTAGAGGAGCTGCAATAGAATTAGAAAAAAGAAAAGCAAAAATAATGAAACAACATAAGGAACTACTAAATTCATTAGAAGACAAGGCAATTATAAAAGGCATGCTTTTCAATTTTATAGATTTTATAGAACAAAAACCAGATAAAATTAAAAGATTCATAGAAATGTTTGAAACTACAAATTTATATAATTTAATTTATAGAGCATTTTTGAGCATAAATGATTATGGTATAGATATACGTAGAGATAAATATTTTTATGGTAATAGTAAAGAAAACATGTATGACATAATTACATACAAAGACAGCAAAAATATAAAAAGTATTATAGACATTCTTTTTAAAAAGTATTCTTCGAAAAATTATGACAAATATGAAGATTTCCTACAAGAAATTATTAATGAAAATATAAAAAAATTAGAGAAAAGTAATTGGAGATATGCAATTGTAAGAAGTGAAGAACTTTTTGCTGAGCAGGAAAATCATGATTATATTTTATCTGTTAAAACTGACGAACATTTGGTGAAAAATAATGTGAATGTAAACTATTTAACTGGACATAAAAATAATAGTAAACACATAAATATTTATTATATTCCACTAATAAAAAAATACAATTTAAAAGAATCAGAATGTTATACAAAAAATAAAGATAGATATGGTGCAATAGTTTTAAATGAAAACGATATAAAAATAGAGATGATAGATAGAGGCATAAAAATAGAAACAAAAATTTATAAAGATAGAATAAAACAAATGATACCAAATGCAATATATGAAAAAGAATACCTAATAATAGAATACAATA
Organism: Clostridia bacterium; assembly: GCA_017511265.1. GTDB lineage: Bacteria > Bacillota > Clostridia > TANB77 > CAG-508 > CAG-269. The sequence continues at coordinate 47,187 of JAFWKV010000042.1, forward strand.
ATGAAGAAGATTATATTACTCAAATTATTTCTGCTATAGAAAAAATAAGGCAATTACAGGCAGAACAGAAAAAGAAATAAAAAATAAGCAAAAAAATTACAACAAAAAAACGCATAATTTTTTCCTGATTTGTCATAATAAAATTAATGACAAAATAAAGGAGGGAAAAAATTGAAAGCAACAGGAGTAGTAAGAAGAATAGATGATTTAGGTAGAGTAGTCATTCCAAAAGAAATAAGAAAAACACTTCGTATAAAAGAGGGAGACCCACTTGAAATATTTACAGATAAAGAAGGAGAAGTAATTTTAAAAAAATATTCTCCAATAGGAGAGCTATCAGAATTTGCATCAGGTTATGCAGAAACACTTTCAAAAACAACAGGACACATTGCTTGTATAACAGATAAAGATACAGTAATTGCAGTATCAGGAGGTTCTAAAAAGGAATTTCTAGAACAGAATTTAAGCCCAGAATTAGAGCAACTAATGGAAGATAAAGAAATATATACAAGTAACGAAAATAATGATGTATCTCTTCCTATAACAAGAAATGACAATAAAGAAAGAAGATATAATTCACAAGTTGTATATCCAATTATTTCTGATGGAGATACAATTGGAAGTGTTGTATTACTTTCAAAAGAAGTTAATACTAAAATGACAGATGTAGAGAAAAAGGTAGCTCAATCTGCTGCAAGTTTTTTAGGAAGCCAAATGGAAATATAAAAAATTAAACCGATGAAATTAATTTCATCGGTTTAATTATAATCGTTCATCATAACTATCTGCTGGTAAAGTACTAGGAATATTTTGAAAAAATTGCTTCGCTTCAAACATCCTTAAATTATGTCTAGTTTGTTCAAGCATCGTTTTTTTCTCGCTAGTTAATTCATTATTATCTTCATAGCAATACAACAAACTAACAGCTTCTTCATATAATCCACTATTCACATATAGGCGAACAAGCAAATTAACATCATTTTTTTGATATCCCAAATCCTTTACTACATCAGATATTTTGTCAAGGCTTATATGTTCAGGTGATTGATTCACTAAAAAAACATCAGGATGACTTTTTACAAATTCTTGTATTAAAAAGTCTTTTAAATGCAAATCAGTCTGTGAAGAGTCTGGCATTACACGACTAATTTTTATAGAATTCTTAATTGCTTTTTTAATAGAAAGAAATGTCTCGCGACTTTCAACTAACCCATTTTGAAAAGCTTTTGTTATATAACATGATATTGTACTTACAGAAAGATGTGTATATTCCATAATATCATTTAAAGAAAACCCATTATTTACCATATCTGAAATTTGTATTTGACGTTCCTTAGAAGAATACTTATGTCTATTTTTAAATGCATTATAAGGAATCAATTCTTTTTCTCTTAAATCAATAATATAAGTAATTACAATACCTAAATGTAAATTTAATATTTCGGAAATTTCTTTTTCTGAGTAACTTTGATTGTATAAATTTAAAACTTTTGATTTTATTTCTTCTTCCATAATCAACATCCTTTAAAAAATAATTTAATATAGTTTAACATAAAATACTTAAAAAATCAAATTTATATTGAAAAACACAACTATTTCTTGATTTTTTTTAGGTTTTGAATTATAATTTAAAGGTGAAATTTATAAAGAAGGGAAGGCTCTTATGAAAGCAATAGAAATAAGAAATAAGTATATAGAATTTTTTAAAAAAAATGGACACAAACAAATTCCATCAGCACCATTAATTCCAGAAAATGATCCATCAGTACTATTCACAACAGCTGGAATGCAACCACTAGTGCCATATTTGTTAGGTGAACCTCATCCACAAGGAAAAAGACTTACTAATTTTCAAAAATGTGTAAGAACAAACGATATAGAAGAAGTAGGAGATAACCGCCACTTGACATATTTTGAAATGCTTGGAAATTGGTCGCTTGGAGATTATTTTAAAGAAGAATCGATAGCAATGAGCTTTGAGTTTTTAACAAAAGAACTAAATATTCCAGTAGAAAAATTATCTGTTACATGTTTTGCAGGAGATGATGATTGTGCACGTGACACAATATCTGCTGAAGCATGGAAAAAAGCAGGCATTCCAGAAGATAGAATATATTTTTATGGAAAAGATGACAACTGGTGGATTGCAGGAGAAGAAGGACCATGTGGACCTGATACAGAAATGTTTTACGATACAGGTAAGCCTGCATGTTCTCCAGAGTGCCAGCCATCATGTGATTGCGGTAAATATGTTGAAATATGGAATAATGTATTTATGGAATTTTTCAAAGATAAAAATGGATATAGAAAACTTGAACAACAAAACGTAGACACAGGTTTAGGATTAGAAAGAATGACAATGCTATTACAGGGAAAAGAAACTCCATTTGATACTGAAATTTTTGCACCTGTAATGGAAAAACTATTAAAACTACAAAAAGTAGATAATATTAGTAGTAGAAGACTTGTAGCGGAACACTTACGTTCAAGTATAATGATAATTTGTGATGGAGGAAGACCAAGTAATTTAGATAGAGGATATGTTTTAAGAAGACTAATTCGTAGAATGATAAGACATTTAAACAAGTTAGAAATATCATTAGACGAGCTATCAAACTTAATAGAATTAAATATAGAAACATTAAAAGAAATGTATCCTGATTTAGAAAAAAATAAAGACATAATAAAATCAGTGTTAATAGAGGAAAAAGATAAGTTTGTAAAAACACTTGCACATGGTGAAAGAGAGTTTGAAAAAGAAGTAAAGAAACTAGAGCAAAAAGGAGAAAACCTAATTGATGGTAAAGTCGTATTTAGACTATATGATACATATGGCTTTCCACCAGAAGTTACTGAAGAACTTGCCAAAGAACACAATTTAAAAATAGATTTAGAAGGATTTAATAAATTGTTTAAAGAACACCAAGAAAAATCTAGACAGGGAGCTGGACAAAAGTTTAAAGGTGGTTTAGCAGATCAAAATGAACAAACAATAGCATATCATACAGCAACACATTTACTTCATCAAGCACTAAAAGACGTTTTAGGTGATCATGTAAAACAAAGTGGTTCAAACATAACAACAGAAAGACTAAGATTCGACTTTACACATCCACAAAAAGTTACAAAAGAAGAATTAGCAAAAGTTGAAGAGATAGTTAATAAACAAATTCAAAGAGACTTAAAAGTTACCTGTGAAGAAATGTCGTATGATGAAGCAAAGGCATCAGGAGCAATAGGTCTATTTACAGATAAATATGGAGATAAAGTAAAAGTATATACAATAGGAGACTATAGCAAAGAGATTTGTGGAGGTCCTCATGTAACACATACTGGAGATATGGGAAGATTTAAAATAAAAAAAGAAGAATCAAGTTCATCAGGAGTAAGAAGAATAAAAGCTGTTTTAATTAAAGAATAGGAGAGGAATAATGGAAGATTGTTTATTTTGTAAAATAATAAAAGGAGAAATTCCTTCAGAAAAAATTTATGAAGATGATGATATTTTAGCATTTAATGACATTAATCCACTTGCACCAATTCATTTTCTAGTAATACCTAAAAAACATATAGCATCACTTGCTCATATTGAGGCAGGAGAGGAGCAGATAATAGCTAAAATTTATAATATTATAAATAAATTAGCAGAAGAAAAGGGATTCAAAGAAAAAGGCTATAGAGTAATTGTAAACTGTGGAGAAGATGGAGGACAAGAAGTAATGCACTTACATTTTCATGTATTAGCAGGAAAAAAACTATAATTTGCAACTAACAGTTGTATATAAATATACTGAAAGAAAAATACCCAATGGAAGACCACAGATATGTTTGGTTCAAAATATATTTATATACAACTGTTAGTTGCAAAAAAAGTGAATTTATGTTATAATAAAAGAAGTACAAAAGTGGAGGTAATTATTATGTTTGAAAGTAAATATAGTGGCTTTTTAACAGCATTATTAGTAATAATAATTTTTGGAATAATATGTGTTTTAGGATATTTAGGATTTACATTTTATCAACAATTTAATACAGACAAAGCTGCATCAGATGCAGTAGATGCATTTATTGAAGAAGTTTCAGATAAAGACAAAGGCTCACAAGAAGGTGGAGATGCTATTGATAATGTAGAAGATACACCCATATCATCTTCTGGAACAAGACAATTAAATGGTTATAACATAGTAGGAACAATTGAAATTCCAGCAACAGATGTTAAATATCCTATATTAGAAAAAGTTACAAAAGGTTCTATTGAAACAGCAGTTGCAGTTCTTTATGGACCTGGACCAAACCAAGAAGGAAATACAGTAATAGTTGGACATAATTATAGAAATGGTCAATTCTTTTCAAATAATAAAAAATTGTCTAATGGAGACAAAATATATATAACAGATACATCTGGGAAAAAACTTGTATATACAATATATAATAAATTTGAAACTACACCAGAAGATACAACTTTCTATACAAAAAATACAAATGGTGCAAGAGAGGTTACATTATCAACTTGTACAGACAATAGCAAAGCTAGAATTATTATAGAAGCAAAAGCAGATGATGATGCATAAATTAATAAATAAAAGGCTACTTTTCAATAGCCTTTTATTTATTTAGCCAAAATGCTGCTATATAAATATATTTTGAACAAAATACTAGACATAAGGCAAAAACAACGATATAATAACAAAAGATAATTAGGCAATAAAAGGAGAACAAACTTATGATACTAGTATTATTAGGAACACAAAATAATAGTTTTCATAGACTTTTAGAAGAAATAGATAATAATATAAAAAATGGTAATATACAAGATGAGGTAATAGTACAAGCAGGCTTTACCAAATACAATTCAAAAAATATGCAAATATTTGATATGTTACCAAAAAATGAATTTGATGAATTAATAAAAAAAGCAGATTTAGTAATAACACATGGTGGAGTAGGTTCAATTATGTCTGCAATAAAAATGGGAAAGAAAGTAATTGCAGTTCCAAGACTGAAAAAATATGAAGAACACGTCAATGACCATCAACTAGAAATTATTAGCACATTTAAAAAGCAAGGATTAATAATAGGAATAAATGATGTAAAACAATTACCTAAAGCCTTAAAAGAGGCGAAAAGCATACAACCAAAGCACATTAGTAAAGGGACAAACAAGATAGTGCAAATTATAGATGACTTTATACAAAATGATATAAACAAGAAAAAGGAGAAAAAATAAGATTAATGGAAGAAGAAAGAGTAATAACACCAGGGTTAGAAAATGCTCAGGAAGAAAGATTTGAAAATTCACTTAGACCAAAAACTCTAGATGAATACATAGGTCAAACAAAAGTAAAAGAAAATATGAAAATATATATCGAAGCTGCTCAAAAAAGAGGAGAACCATTAGACCATTGCTTATTATATGGCCCTCCAGGACTTGGAAAGACTACACTTTCTAACATTATTTCAAATGAAATGAATTCAAACATAAAAATTACATCAGGTCCAGCGATAGAAAAACCAGGAGACTTAGCTGCAATTCTTACTGGACTTTCAGAATTTGATGTGCTATTTATAGATGAAATTCATAGACTAAGCAAAAGTGTAGAAGAAATTCTGTATCCTGCTTTAGAGGACTTTTCATTAGACATTATGGTAGGAACTGGGCAAGCAGCAAGAAGCATCAGAATAGATTTACCAAGATTTACTTTAATTGGTGCAACAACTAAAGCTGGAGCATTAACAACTCCACTTAGAGATAGATTTGGAATAGTACATAAGCTTGAATTATATAATACAAAAGATTTAACAAAAATAGTTAAAAGGTCAAGTAAGATATTGAACGTAAAAATTGAAGAAGAAGCGGCAGTTGAAATTGCAAGAAGGTCAAGAGGCACGCCAAGAATTGCAAATAGATTACTTAAAAGAGTAAGAGACTATGCTCTAGTTTTAAGTGATGGAAACATAGACTTAAAAGTTACAAAACATGCCCTAAATCAGCTTGAAATAGATGAGTTAGGCTTAGATGAAACAGATAGAAAATTACTTGAGATAATGATTACTCAATACAGAGGAAGACCTGTTGGGATTGATGCTTTAGCATCATCATTAGGAGAAGAAGTAGACACAATTGAAGATGTGTATGAGCCTTATTTATTACAAATAGGTTTTATTGCAAGAACTCCAAGAGGCAGAATGCCTATGCCAGGGGCTTATGAACACCTTGGGTTTGAATTTTTAGGATAGAATTGATTGTATAAAAGAACGGAGGAAGAAATGAGTGTAAAAAATAAGTACTTAAAGCAACTCTTATTCATAATATCAATTTGTTTTGCAATACCATCAGTTGTATTCTTTTTAAAAAACAAAACAATATTAAACTTTACAAGTGACTTAGAGTATAAATTTTTATTAACAGACAATATTGACAGATTATTTCAAGCAATTATCTATGCTATAATTATAGGAATATTTATAGCTTGCTATTGGTTAATTATAAAAAATAGAAAAAAATTATTTAAAGATGAAAAACAGATTTATAAGTTTGTATTGATTATATCAGCTATATTTGTATTTACAGTTCCATTTTGGTGCTCAGATGTTTTTTATTATTTAGGAATAGGGAGATTGACAGAAAAATATGGACAAAATCCATATTATGCAGACATGAAAAGCTATATAGATAATAATGACATTAATATTGAGAATGATACTGTAATGCAAAAAGGATATGACAATTATTGGGCAAATACTACAGTGGTTTATGGAGCATTTTGGACATTTATTTGTAGTGTGATTTCATTTCTATCATTAGGTAATATAGACTTTGGATTATTAATTTTTAAAATAATAAATTTAGGATTACATTTAGCAAATTGCTACTTATTGTATAAAATTACAAACAAAAAAATTTTTCCTTTGATATATGGAATAAATCCATTTGTATTAATAGAGGGAATTACAAATGTACATAATGATATGTTTGTTATTTTCTTTATGCTATTTAGCATATATGAAGTATATAAAAAAAAGAGAATGGCTACAGGAATGCTATTTTTAGCATTAGCAACTGATATAAAATATTTTTCTATACTACTATTACCATTTTTGATAATATACCATTTTAGAGATAAAGACGTAAAAACTAGAATATTAAAATGTATTCAATATGGAACGATTTTTGCTGTTTTCGCAATCATACCATATTTACTATATATACGAGATTTAAATGTGTTTATGGGACTTTCTGAGCAAAGAGAAAGATTAGCAAAAGGCTTATATTTATTTATATCAGAGTATTTCAATAGACCAGAAAATTTTGTAACACTAGTAAAAAATACATCATTAGTAATGTTTTCTGTTATATATATATATGCTTGCTTTATGCTATTATTTAATAAAAAGATATCCATGCAAAAAAATATGAGAGAATTATTATGGTTTGTTATTGCGTTTTTATTTTTACTTATTACTAATTTCCAACCTTGGTATTTTATGTGGTTAGTTCCATTTATGATTTGGCAAAAATCAGAAAATATCAAATTAGTAGTACAAATACAACTTATGACTCTAATTGCAAATATAGTGTTTTTAATATATTCAGAAAATTATAAATATGGTGTTCCATTTTTTACTATTTTTGTAATTGGTATATTAGTATGTGCTATACAAAATAGAAATTCAAAAATAAGGAGGTTAAAGCTATCCAAATGAAATTATTAATGCATGCATGCTGTGCTCCGTGTAGCATTTATTGTATAGATGCTTTAGAAAAAGAGAATATTAAGCCAACAATTTATTGGTATAACCCAAACATACATCCATATATGGAATACAAAGCAAGACGTGATTGCCTAATACAGTATACAGAAAAAATTGGAATTGAATGTATTGTAAATGATGAGTATGGATTAGATGATTTTTGCAAAAATGTTTCAAGTAATTTAAATACCAGATGTGTAGATTATTGCTATCCAATTCGATTAAGAAAAGCATTTGAATATGCAAAGCAAAATGGATATGATGCAGTAACCACAACTCTGCTTTATAGTATTTATCAAAAACATGATTTTATAAAAAAGCTATGTGAGGATTTAAGCAAAGAGTTTGAAATTAATTTTTTGTATAGAGATTTTAGAATTGGCTTTTGGGAAGGACACAATAAAGCAAAAGATGAAGGACTATATATGCAAAAATACTGTGGATGCGTGTTCAGTGAGGAAGATAGATACTATTATCACAGAAAAGATAAACTAAGTTTGCCAGAAGGATTTGAATGGAAAAGAAAAAAATAAAAAGAAATGGAGAAAAAAAATGGTTGATTCAAATGAAGATATGAAAAAAAATTATAACAAAGCAAAACATAGTAAGAGAAAAAAGAAGAAAAAAAGAGTATTAAGGGTAATAATAGTTATACTTATTATACTAATAGTAGCATTTTTAACATTATTATATGGACCATGGAGTGGATTTAGAGATTGGTACATAACATCAGCAATGACATCAATGAACCACCAATGGCTTGCGTATATGTTTTATAGTCAAGACACAATTGATGAGGTAATGAGCAGAAATAAAACAGTTGAAGTAAGTGGTGTAACAGATGAAACTCAAATAAAAGTGGAAGAACCACAGGAACCACAATATGCAAATGAATATGAAAAAGAAATTTTAGAAAAAGACCCTGCACACCCAGACTATAAAATAATAGACATAAAAGGAAAGGCATACAATGGATATTTGGCCGCAGTCTATGATGCAAAAAAAATACATACAATGGTATGTAAAAAAGTAAATGTAGTTGGAGAATATGTTACAACAATGGCTAAAAGAGAAGGAGCTGTACTTGCAATAAATGGTGGAGGCTTTGACGATCCAAATTATAGTAGTAATGGAGGAACACCAACAGGAATAACATTTTCAAGAGGAAAAATAATAACAGACCAAGACAATGCAGGATCAGGTGGTTTAATTGGAATTACAGATGAAGGTGTTTTAACTTTAGGAAGAATTAATTCAAGTAAAGCTAAATCATTAGGAGTAAAAGAAGCCGTTACATGTGGACCTTTCTTAATTATAAATGGAGAAAAATCATCAGTTCTAGGAAATGGCGGATGGGGACAAGCTGCTAGAACAGTAATTGGACAAAGAAAAGACGGAGTAATGTTATGGCTTGTACTAAATGGCAGAAACTATACAACAGGAGTTTTAGGTGCAGACATGAACGACCTAATAGAAATAATGGAAAGATATGGAGCCTATAATGCTGCCTGCTTAGATGGCGGAACGTCATCTGTTATGGTAGAAAATGGAGAAATAATAAATGATCCCATAGACAGTAGCGGAAAACACAAAACAAGATTTATCCCTACTGCATTTGGATTGTTTACAGAATAACAATTAGGCGATGATTTTAGGGTCGGTGTGTCAATGGGGACGGGCTTAATTGACACACTAATGTTTCGGTAACTATAAAAAATTTCTATTAAAGCATCAAGAGTGTCAATTAAGCCCGTCCCCATTGACACACCCCGTCCCAAAAAATCACCTTAAAGGAGAAAATAAAATGTTAGAGAGTTTACAAAAAATATTTAGCACAGAGATTTGCGTTTCAGTAGTAATAGTAATAAGTGCAATAGTAATATATTTTATACTAAAAAAATTCATAAAAAGAATTATAGATAAGCAAGAAAAAAATAAAAATATGAGTCGCAAAAGAAAAACTTATGCGAAACTATTTAGTAGCATATTAAAATATTTAATGATAATTCTTGTTATTCTTTCTGTATTGCAGGTGAATGGAGTCAATGTAACTTCACTAATAGCAGGATTAGGAGTTGCATCTGCAATTGTGGGATTAGCACTTCAAGATGCACTAAAAGATGTAGTCATGGGTGTAAACATCATAGTTGATGATTACTTTTCAGTAGGAGATGTGCTTAAAATAAATGATGTAGAAGGAAAAGTTATAGAGGTAGGATTAAAAACAACAAAAATGCGAGACGTTAACACAAATGACATATTTGTTATTGCTAACAGAAATATAGGTGAAGCACTTAGACTTTCAAATCAGCTAGATATTGACATACCACTTCCTTATGAAGAAAACATCAAAGATATGGAAGCAATATTACACAATGCAATGCTAAAAATTGACAAACTAGAGCATGTTACAAATGTAGAATATAGAGGATTGAAAGAATTTGGAGACTCAGCAATTTTTTATAAATTGAGGTTATATTGTAAGCCTGATTATAAAGCTCAAACCAAAAGGGACGCAAATCGCATAATAAAAATTGAACTTGACGAAAATAATATTATAATACCATATATGCAAATTGATGTGCATAATACTTAATAAATGGAGGAATTATCTTGGAAAAACTTGTATTAATAGATGGAAACAATATTTTAAATAGAGCATTTTATGGAATTATGGGAAGTAAAATGTTAATGACGAGTGATGGAAGATACACAAATGCAGTGTATGGTTTTCTAGCAATATTATTTAAAATAATAGATGAGCTCAATCCAGAATATTTAGTTGTAACATTTGATTTAAAGGCGCCAACTGCACGTCACAAAATGTATGAAGGATATAAAGCAAACAGAAAGGGTATGCCAAATGAATTAGCAGAGCAGATGCCTATTATAAAAGATATACTACATGCTATGAATATAGACATTGTAGAAAAAGAAGGATATGAAGCCGATGATGTAATGGGAACTTTATCAAGATATGGTGAAAAACAGGGCTTAGAAGTAGTTATTGTTTCTGGAGATAGAGATACATTTCAACTAGCTACAGATAAAACAACAATAAAAATTCCAAGAACCAAGGCAGGAAAAACTGAAACTGAAGATTTTGATAGAAAAAAGGTATTAGAAACTTATGGAGTTGAACCAAAGCAATTAATTGAGGTAAAAGGTCTTCAAGGCGATACTTCTGACAACATTCCAGGAATACCTGGAATAGGCGAAAAAACAGCACTTAATCTTATAAAAAAATATGAAAATATAGACAATTTATATAAAATGATTGAAGATGGCACAGATGACTTAAAGGGAAAGCAAAGAGAAAAAATAGTAGAGAATAAAGATTTAGCTTATTTATCAAGAACACTTGGAACTATTAACTTAGAAGTGCCTATTGAAGATACATTAGATAATTTTAAGGTAGAAGAATGGGATAATGACAAAGTTTTAGAGATATTTAAAGAGCTAAACTTTAATAGATTTATAGAAAGATTTGGACTAGAAGATAACAAACAAGGAGAAAAGAAGTTAGATGATTTATTTATTATAAAAGAAATAGATGATGCAGAAAAAATATTAGACTACATTAATAATGAAAAGACAATTATTTATCATTTTAGCGTCAAAGATATTCATAATGAGGAAAAAATAATTCAGCAAGAGATTGTTTCAGTTTCATTTTACAATGAAAAGGAAAATATAGTATATTATATTAACAATAAGGCAAACAACTTTGTAAAAGTTATTAAATCTATTTTTGAAGATGAAAATATCGAAAAATATGGATTTAAAATGACTAAAGATTATATTTTATTAAAACAAATGGGAATACAATTTAATAATATTAAATTTGACATAGAAGTTGCAGCATATATTTTAAATTCAACAAATAATAAATATACTATAGAAACATTAAGTAATGAATATTTAAATATAAATTTAGAAGAATACCTAGATGAAAGTGTGCAAAATAAACAAGAACAACTTAACTTATTTGATGCAGAAAAAGATGATTCAAGTAATAATCAAACAGAAATCAAAAAAAATTCATTATATGCTTATTGCATTAAAAAAATAGAGACAGAACTTACAAAAAAATTAAAAGAAACAAATACTTATGAATTGTTTGAAACAGTTGATATGCCAACAGTAGAAGTATTATCAAGTATGCAATGGGATGGGATGTATTTAAACTTAGAAGAACTAGAACAATATGGAGAAGAAATAAAACAAAAAGTAGATAAATTAACTAAAGAAATATATGACTTATGTGATACAGAATTTAATATTAATTCTCCAAAACAATTGGGAGAAGTTTTATTTGAAAAGTTGGAATTACCAGCAATAAAGAAAACCAAAAATGGCTATTCAACAGCTGAAGAAGTATTAGAAAGACTAAAATCAAAACATCCTGTAATAGAAAAAATCTTAGAATATAGACAAGTAATGAAACTTAATTCAACTTATGTTGAGGGACTAAAACCATATATAAACCCTAAAACAAAAAGAATACATTCATTTTTCCATCAAACAATTACAGCAACAGGCAGAATTAGTTCAACAGAACCAAATTTACAAAACATTCCTGTTAGAATGGAACTTGGCAAAAAAGTAAGAAAAGTATTCAAACCAGCAGAAGGATGTGTGTATATAGATGCAGATTATTCACAAATAGAATTAAGAGTACTTGCACATATTTCAGAAGATGAAAATATGATAGAAGCTTTCAATAATGGAGAAGACATTCACAAACAAGCGGCATCTAAAGTATTTGGAATACCAATGGATAAAGTAACAAAGGAGCAGAGAAGTAATGCTAAAGCAGTAAACTTTGGAATTGTATATGGAATTAGTGAATATGGTTTAGGGATGCAGCTTGGAATTCCGCAAAAAAAAGCAAAACAATATATTGAGCAGTATTTAGAAAAATATTCAGGAATAAAAAAATTTATGGAAAATATATCTGAAGAAGCTAAAGAAAAGGGCTATGTAGAAACCTTGTATCATAGACGCAGATATGTTCCAGAATTACAATCAAACAATTTCATGGTAAGAAGCTTTGGAAAAAGAGTTGCAATGAACACACCAATACAAGGGACGGCAGCTGACATAATGAAAATTGCGATGATTAAAGTATATAATGAGTTAAGGCAAAAAAATATGAAAGCAAAAATTGTTTTACAAGTTCATGATGAAATGATGATAGAAGCCCCTAAAGAAGAGGCAGATGACGTTAAAGAAATTTTAAAGAGAAATATGGAAAACGTGGTTAATTTAAAAGTACCATTAGTTGCAGATGTAACTCTTGCAAATAATTGGTATGATGCACATTAGAAGGGAAGAAATTTTTGAAAAAAATAGGTATTATAATAATTTTAATAGCCTTGGTTGGAATTTTATTGCTAAAAGTTATAAAAGTTCAAGACATAATCTATAGAGCTATATACCCAAAATTGTATTATACTGAGGTTAATAAATATGCAACAGAGTATAGAGTAGATGAAAATTTAGTTTATGCAATAATAAAGGCGGAAAGCAATTTTAATGAACATGCTGTGTCTAGAAGTAATGCAGTAGGCTTAATGCAACTTATGTATGACACAGCTACAGATATTGCTAAGATTGTAAATATTGAACTTGATGAAGAAAAATTGCTTGATCCAGACATTAACATAAATTTGGGAACAAAGTATATTTCTATGTTGATTACAAAGTATGGCAATATTGAGGTAGCACTAGCTGCTTATAATGCTGGAAGCGGAAATGTGGATAATTGGATTGCTAATGGTACGATTAATGCTGATGGGTCTAATATAGAAAATATTCCTTTTAATGAGACCAATAATTATGTAAGAAAAATTTTGAGAGATTATAAAATTTATAGTGATTTCTGGGGATGATGCCTGCTGCTACTGTCAATGAGGACGGAAGTTGTCAATGGTGACGGGGTTGTGTCAATGGGGACGGGCTTAAAAGGAAACGTGTCAATGGGGACGGGCTTAAATGACACACATCAAAGATGTGTGTCATTTAAGCCCGTCCCCATTGACA
>JAFWKV010000003.1 GCA_017511265.1 Clostridia bacterium
AGTTTAGGAAAAGATGCTGCTGAGGGAGCCAATACAAGAACAAAGTGGATATTACCGGAGGAAATAGATGCTGATAGTGCGCAAACAATAGTAATAATGCCACCAACGGGTGAAGTTAATTACCTAATGTGGATAATAATTTCAACAATAGCGGTAGCTGTTTTAGGACTAGGTGGACTAGTGTTAAAAAAATGCTTACTTAAAAAGGAAAAATAATAAGTAATGTAAAATGGGGATAAAACCCGCTTAGGTAAGCTCTCCCCATTTGCATTTTTATTGTCAAAATTTTCATAAAGTGTGTTACAGATTACAGTTATACTATATCCAAATTTTCTAAAACTTATATAAGTTTAAATAAACAATATTCAAATTAAAAATTTCTTACGCAATCAAGCAATTAGAGAGATTTTTATGTATTAACTTAATAAACATATTACAAAAATGTTATATAATTATAAAAAAAAGCTAGGTTTAGGAGTTTCCGTAAATCTAGCTCTTTTACATATACATATATAAGGAAAAAAGTCTATTGAAATTATTAAAAGAATGTAGTAAAACTGAAGGGAAAATGAATTTTTAAGGAGAATTGCCAAATGAAAAAACTAACGAACAAGGTAATTGCAATTTTACTAATCATTACACTTGTTGGAATAAGTTTTGTAAGTGATGTAGTATTTGCCACTAACTTAGTGCTTGGGAATGTTGATGAACAGACAGAAGTAAGTAATGAAGTGAATGAAAATGCTGAAAAGAACATAATTGAAAGTGGAGCAAATACAAGTGCTGGAACTACTAGTGGAACAAATATTTCAACTAAAACAACATCTAATTCAACTGAAAACACTAATGGAACATCGACAGAAACAACAGGTGAAGAGATTGATTTTTTAGCAAACATAAGTGGCTCAAACAATGTTGTAGCAGATGTTACCCAAGAGCTAGTTGTAAACTTTAAAATACACGTAAAAAAATCAGGGTATTTAAAAGATGTTCATATTGACTTAAGTGATGGAAACTATGTAATTTCAAGAACAGTGGATGAAATAAATGAAAAAGCTAAACTAGAAAATCCAAATATAAGCAAAACTAAATTAATAAAAGCAATTAATGGCAATATAATCTACTTAAATGAAATAGACGAGGGTGATACCTTAGAAATAAATATACCAATAAAATATAATAAAACAGAAATGGCTGTAGCAGATGATTACAATAAAGAATCAAAAGCTGTATTAAAAGGAATATATGTAAATTCAAGAGCAGAAGTAAAGGAAATAGAAGAAACAGTAGCACAAATAATACAATGGAAAGCAAATGCAGAAAGTACAATAAATCAAAAATTAGTAAGATATTTAAAATATAATGAAAGAACAATAGTAAGTTTTGAAATAACTGAAGGAATAAAAGAGAACAAAATACCAGCAATGAAAAAAGAAATAAACATAACAGTACCAAAATTAAATGGAGAGTTGCCAGCTCATGTAATAGCTACAGGAGAAAATGCAGAACAACAATATAACGATGGAATATTAACAATAACAAAAGAAAACAAACCAAATGAGCAAGGAAGATACAACTATGAAACAGAAGACAAATATACAGTAACATATATATATAACAACCAAACAGAATCAGCAGTAATAGAAACAATGGGAGAAGTAAAAACAACAACAATAGCAGGAACAGAGTTAACCGCGCAAACAGAGAAAAACCAATATGAAGTAAATGCAGAAGTTGGAAGTATAGCAGGACTACAAGTAGAAATACCACAAGAAATAAACAAAGGATATATGTACACAAACTTAAATAGAAAAGAAAACAAACTAGACACAAACTATAATGAAGTATATAGAATAAACATAGGATATGCAGAACTAACAGATAAAATAAAAGTAACAGAAGATAGAACAACACTAAATGATGAAAACGGAAATGTATTAGCAGATATAAACAATGAAATAAAAACAAAAAAAGTATCGGTAGCTAAGGATGAACTAACAACAACTTTGGGAGAAGAAGGAAGAATAATCGTTAGAAACGAAAATGAGGAAGTAATAGGCGAACTAAACAAAGATGTTCAAGTATTAAATGTAGAAGCAAATAAGCTAACTTTTGAAACAAGCAATCCAGTAAAAGAGGGAGATATAAACATAAGTTTAGAAAAACAAATATTAGGAAGCGTTAACTTTACAAAAGAAGGACTAGGACTAATAAAAGAACTATCAACAGATGTAATAGTAAGTGGATATAATGGGGAAAGAGAGATATCAAAATCAACAATAAGAGGAACAATAGGATTAACAAATCCATCATCAAAGGGTTCAGTAGAAACAAACATAGACACACTATCAACAGTAACAAAAAATGAAAATGTAGTATTTAATATAGTATTAGATAGAACAGATATTGGAGATGCACTATACACAAACCCAGCGGTAAGAATTACTTTACCAAGTCAGGTATCAAATATAGAGGTAACATCAGCAAAGGTAGTATATGACGAAGAACTAAATGCAGGGGATATACAAGTAAATGGAAATGAAATAATTATTCAACTACAAGGAACACAAACACAGTATAATACATTGGAAACAACAAGAGGAACACTAATAAGAGTGGTAACAAATTTAGGACTAGACTATTTATTGCCATCAAGTATCGAAAATGTAAAAGTGGAATTATATAATGAGGCAACAGAAGAATTAAATACAGTAGAAAAACAGGTGAAAATAGTAGCACCAAATGATTTTATAAGAACACATGAAATAACAATAAATGATGAAAGCAGACAGGCAATAGATAATGATGTTGATACTATAAAAATAAAAGCAAACGAATCAGCAAAAACAATGCAAGTATCTGGACAGGTAATTAACAATTTGGGTTATACAGCAGAAGGGTTTAGCATTTTAGGACGTTTACCATTTGAAGGAAATAAAACAATTGGAGGGCAAGACTTAGGGTCAACAATAAATGCAAGTTTAGCAAGTCCAATTGAAGTAGAAGGACTAGAAGGAGCTATTGTATATTATAGTTCAAATGGAGAAGAAAC
>JAFWKV010000004.1 GCA_017511265.1 Clostridia bacterium
ACTTTCCAGTATTTGATCTCTTTCCTTTTGTGTATACCCATCTTTACCATAAAATGTAATGTCCTCTCTATCTTCCATTTTTGCTATTCTATCTATTAAACTTATTTTTGCAGTACTTTTTATATGCACATCTTCTTGTTCTCTAAATTGTTCTCTAATTACATCCATTGAC
Organism: Clostridia bacterium; assembly: GCA_017511265.1. GTDB lineage: Bacteria > Bacillota > Clostridia > TANB77 > CAG-508 > CAG-269. The sequence goes on from JAFWKV010000004.1 coordinate 173, forward strand.
TCTCTTTTTTCCTCTCTTGTCATTTTTTGAGAACCACCAATGTCTGTTTCCAACATATTATTCTTTATTAATTGCTCTCTACACCAACTGTTTAGCGTTGTATCATTTTCCATTTCTAAAACTTTTTCTACACTAACACCTATATCCTGAGCTAATTTTGTATATTCTTCTTTCGCTTTGCTAAGCAAAAATTCCCTTTCTTTTTGTGTATACTTTTTAAAATACTCTGAATCTTCAAATTTCTTTGTTATTATTTCTTCTATTTTAGCTTGTTCAGCATTTACTTTTCCTTCTGCTTTTCTTGTTATTGTCTCCGTCTTTGCTTCATCTACTTTTACTTGTTTTGCCTCTGCTTTTCTCTTTGCTGTTCTTCTTGTCGTTGACTCATCTGATTTCGTTTTTACTAATCTTTTTATTATTCCTTCATCCGATAAAAGTTTTTCATCAATTCCTTGCTTTATAGCTGCCTTTCTAAATTTTTCTCTTATTATATCAATATAAGTATTTGCTTGTTGCTTTATTTCTTGAGAACATCTAATATATGTTTTATCGTTCTCCAACATCACTAGTTGTTCTAAAAGTTGATTTTCAGTATTAATTTTATGTTCTAAAATCCCTAAATCTATAAATGTTATTCCTTTACCTGGTTCATACATAAAATTACCTGCTTTTGATGGATCTATTGACAGCCCGTTCTTTTCAATTTCCAACCAGTCTCTTATGTAGGTTTCAAAAAATTCTTGGTTTTCTTTAGAAATTGCTTCTATTTGCGTTAAATAATCTATTTGATATTGATTGTTATTCATATTCCAAGTTGTTTCATCTAAAAAAGGACTTCCTTCTGCTCTTTTTTGTAATATATACACATCTAAATAGGTATCTTCCATATCTAAAGATTTTTCTACTCTTTGTCCAATTACTTTATAATCAATAGTTTTTGCTATATGTACTCCTTTTTTTTCTAATTCGTCTGTTATTTTCATTATCTTTTTTATTTCATCAATTCGATAAGATAACATTTCTTCTCTCAATAGAGCATAATCACCTACTAAAAAACATTCTTTGTTTCCACCAAATGCATCTATTTCTTGTTCTTCTGCCATTTTAATTACAGTATCTATTTCTTTTGGTTCTTCTGCTTTCGCTTTTCTCTTTGTTGTACTTCTTGTTATTGGCTCATTTATTTCTGCCTGCCTTGCCTGTTGCCTTGTTGTTGCTTCTGCCTCTGTTTTTCTCTTTGTTGTACTTCTTGTTATTGGTTCATTTACTTCTGCTTGCTTTGCTTGTTGCCTTGTTGTTGCTTCTGCCTCTGCTTTTTTCTTTGTTGTACTTCTTGTTGTTGGCTTGTCTACTTCTGCTTGCTTTGCTTGTTGTCCTGTTTTTGCTTCTGTTTCTGCTTTTTTCTTTGTTGTACTTTGAGTTGTTGTCTTTTTTGATTTTACTTTCTTTCCTTGTTTTATCCTTTCTTCATTAAGCATATTTTCTATATCTTTTTTTCTCAAACTAGAAATGTCAACTTGCTCCCCAGCTTGCTTCTTTCTATCTAATGCTTCCCTAAATAGTTTTCCTTCTTTTCTACTTAATCCTTCTGTTTTAATTTTTTCTGTTATTGCTTTATATGCTTTCTCTTCATTAAGCATATTATTTATATCTTTTCTGCTTAAATTAGAAACATCTACTTTCTCACCTGCTTGTTGCTTTCTATCTAATGCATCCCATAATAGTTTTTCTTCTCTATTACTCAATCCTTCTGTCTTTATTATATTTTTGACGGCTTTATTTCTTCCATAATCCGCTACTTCACCTAAAGCTGAAAATGCGCCTCCTATAACAATATCTGTTCCTACTTGATTCCATCCACCTTGATTTTCAAATTCTTTAAGCCATTTCTCTGCTGTTATTTTTTCTCCCTTTGATGCTAATTTTACTGTTGTTCTATATGGAGTATCAGCAGCATTAAATACCGTATCTGCTGCCACTCTAGCTCCTGATTCTTTAAGTGCACTTGCACCTGGTATATGGATTTTTTGTATTTTTGCTCCTGTTAACCATTGTAATCCTTCCCAAGCTCCAGTTGCATTTGCATATGTTGTTCCTTTTGCATAATTTTCTTCTGTTCGCCATTCTTTTCCATTAGCTGCTTCCTTCATTTCTTTAAATGATTCTTGCGCTCCTCTTCCTTCTCCAGATAATGCTCCTGCTACTGCCATTGCCTCTGGGGTTCCTCCAAAAAGAACCCCAGTTCCTATCTGCGCTCCTATATATCCTGTTGTTTTTACTGCTTCATATGCAAATCCTTTTCTTTTAAATGTCTCATACGCATTCCCTTCTAACCATTTTCCCATTGTTGTTTTTTTATAATCTTCATCAATTTTATCTGCCACATGGCTTTTTTCTACATAACCCATTACTGCTTGATGCATTTTTCCAGTTGTATCATCTCCTGTCATGTCATCATGTATCATTGTAAAAAATGATCCTACTTGACTTCCTATTGTTACTGCTCCATCTGTTACATCTTCAAGTGCTTGATTAGCACCATTCCATAATGCAAGTAGTGTATTTGCTGCAGATGCTGTTAATTGCTTTGAATTATATCCTGGTCCTACATTGCCTCCCATTTGGGCTAAGCTACCGTTTTAAATTCACTGTTGTTTTATTTGTTCCATTTGACTTTGGTTCTTTGGTAAAATCAGTTGTATTTCCTTTACTTGCTACACTTCCCACTCCATTTTGTGCACCTGTTGCTCTATGTTTTTCAGCTAGTCTTATCATTGATTCTCTTAATCCATCCAAATCAAAATCTATTGACTTTCCTGATGTTTTAGTATTTCCTATATTGCCTGCCATTTGAGCTAAACTTCCGTTTTAAATTCACTGCTGTTTTTTGTGTTCCATTTGGCTTTGCTTTTTTTGTGAAATCTGTTATATTCCCTACACTTGCTACACTTCCTACTCCTGTTGTTTGTTTGTATTTTTCTGATAAACTCGTCATAGATTCTCTAAAAATATCTATTGCTCTATTTTGGCTTTTATTTGAATTAGATTCTTTATTTTTATCTTCTTTTACTGATATGATCTCTACTCTTCCGTGTTGTTGGATTATATTTATATGTTGTAGCTCCAACTGTAATTATATCATTTCTCTTACTTTCGTTTGCCTTTTTATTAGTTGTATTTTTAGTTTTTTTATTATTAAGAGTAGCCCCAGATCCATTTAACATTGATTCAAACAACTTATCTATCAATTCATCATTTTTTTTCTGTGTTTGGCCAAATAAATTTGCACTTTTTCCCACACTTGTTGCTGCATTTGTTAACAATTGCGCTATTTCGCCTATTTTTCCTATAGCTGCTTTTATTTTGTTTCCTTCTGGAAAGTCACCAGGAATACTTATTCCACCTATAATTCCTATGCATTCACCTAATATAGATTTAGCCGATGTTATTTTGGGTATAACACTATTTTCTAAAATCTCTACATCTATTTTCATTTATTTCTACCTCATCTTTTCATTAAAGCAAACTCTGTATTTCTCTTTGCGCATTCGCGATTTTTTCACTATTATCTTTTATTATTTTTTCATTTGAGTCTATTTGCTTCTTATTTTTATCGATATCATCTTGAAGCTTTCTCATCTTCTCTTGTGCTGCAGGTATTACACCATTTAATTCACCAATTAAACCTCCAATTCCAGCTACGGCGGCACTTATATTTCCGCTAGCAGCTTTTGCAATACTGCCACTACTTGTATAACCTGCTTTGTAACTTGTACCTGCTCCTGATGCAGTTGATTTTGCTTCTGAAAGCTTTCCTGTTGCAGCTTTAATTTGTGTAATCATTGTTTTATATTTCTCTTTTTTCTCTTTTTTTTCTTTATTTTCACTTTTTAATTTTGCATTTGTATCTGTTAATTGTCTGTTATGACTTGACCATCCTGCTATTAATGAATTTAAATATGCTATTCTTGCACCTTTATCAAATCCTCCTCCAGCTCCAGATCCCATTACATTCATATTTCTATCCTCCTAAATAAACTATTTTTTATTTTTTGTTTTTGGATTAATAGGTTCACCAAAATTAGGCGTTCCATCACTATTCCAAGAAAATGGTTGTATAAAAATAATTCTATCTTCCCACCATTCAATCCCCTTAGGAATATCTTTATTAGTATTCCCGTGATATATAATATAATATTGACCATCATCAGGAGATTTTATAAAAGATGCATGTCCGAGGTCCATATACACCATTAGCTGAAGAAAACACAGGGCCACTACTTTTCGTCCATGAAGATGAATCTAAAGGGTCACTGCCTGTTAATTTTATTGTCCCTAAACAATAGTCAGATCCCCAAGAACCATTTGCTGAATAAACTATATATGTTTCACCATTATGTTTTAAAATTTGTGGGCCTTCATTTACGTAAGGATCTGTATCTTTAGTTTCCCAATCTTCTGTTGGTGATGATATACAAACACGCTCACCAGATATAGATTTAGGGCTATCCATTGGTGCTATATATAGATTTTGTTTTCCATTAGTATCACCTGGCCAGCCAGACCATACATAATATAGTTTGTCGTTTTGCTCCATTAAAGTTCCATCAATTGCCCATCCGCCTGTATCTAGCTCTCCAACCATTGTATAATCTCCTGTTGGGTCTGATGAATTTGATTCTAATACATACATACGTCTACTGTCATCACCTTCTCCTGATAACATTGCTGCATAAACATACCAATGTCCGTCAACATAATGTAATTCAGGTGCCCATATATTTGAACCATCCTTAGAAAATATTTCTTTTCCTTCAGAAGCTTCTAAGTTATACATATCTTTTGACTTAAATATTTCAATTCCATTTCCTGTCGACTTTATATAAAAATATTCTCCATCCTTTTCATAAACATACGGATCACACCCATAAAGATCCCTCCCCGTAAATTGGTCAGAATTTGTTTCCATTAATTGTTTTAATATTGTAAGTAATCTATCTGGATCTATTATATTAAAAAGCAATGAATTTATTGAAATTAAACCACTTAAACTATCTATAATCTTACCATTTCTATTTTGAGCTGTTATAAAGTCAGCTATACTTTTTGAAACACTTGTTCCTAATAATGATAGTAGTTCTTCAATTATACTTATTTTTCCAACAGCTGCTTTTATTGTGCCACTTTTTGAAAAATCTTCTGGAATATTTATTCCCTTTATTAATCCGCTACAATCACTCAATATTGATTTAGTTGAATTTACCTGTGACATAACTGTATTTTGTAGCATTTCTATATCAATTTCCACTTTTATACCTCTTTACTAATACATTTAATTCATTTATATCATTTAGAAAGAGCCTTGTCAATAAATATAAATTTAAAAGCTTAAGTTATCTTATCTTGAAAATTTTTTTAAAATATATTATTATATTGTAAGTAGAAAGGAACTATTATGAAAAATATTAAAGATTATAATTTAAATGAATTAAAAAATGAACTTATTTCCCTAGGTGAAAAGCCATATAGAGCAGAGCAAATTTTTAAATGGATATATGAAGAAAATGTAATAAGCTTTGATGAAATGACAAATTTATCTTTAGATTTAAGGCAAAAACTAAAAGAAAATTTTACTTTATGTATTTATAACATATTACGAAAGCAAGAATCAAAAACAGATGGAACAAAAAAATATTTATTTGATGTTCTTGATGGAAATGCCATAGAATCAGTACTTATGAAATATCATCATGGATACAGTGTATGTGTTTCAACACAAATTGGATGTAAAATGGGATGTAAATTTTGTGCATCAACTGGACTACAATTTATGCGTAATTTATCCTCAGGAGAAATTGTTGAACAGATTCTTGCAATTGAGCGCGATGAAAATATAAAAGTTTCAAATGTTGTATTTATGGGGATTGGTGAACCTTTAGATAATTATGATAATGTTGTAAACGCTATAAGAATTATTAATAATCCTAAGGGAATAAATATAGGAGCAAGACATATAAGTGTTTCTACAAGTGGTTTAGTTCCGTATATTTATAAATTAGCTGACGAAAATATACAATGCACTTTGTCAATCTCACTTCATGCAACTACAGACAAAAAACGTAGTTCTATGATGCCAATTAATAATAAATATAATATTGAAGAATTATTAAAAGCTTGCAAAGATTATATTGCCAAAACTAATAGACGTATCTCTTTTGAGTATGCTTTAGCTAAAGGAAATAATGATAATTTAGATGATGCAAAAGCATTGGCTAGTTTACTACACGGTATGCTGTGCCATGTTAATTTAATTCCTATTAATGAAATAGAAAATGGTAAATACAAGCAATCTTCTAATGAAAATATTATCAAATTTAGAGATTATTTGAATAGCCATGGAATTGTTGCTACAATAAGGCGAGAACTTGGTTCTGACATAGATGCTGCTTGTGGGCAATTAAGAAAAAAAGTTGTCAAAGGGGACGGGCTTAATTGACACACTGATGCCTTGAAGAGACCGTTGCTGTCTTTTGGGACGGGGTGAAAAAACATCATCATCTCCATTGGTTATATTTATTATAAAACATGGTTCTATAATAAATGTTGGGGTGATTATATAAACTCCAGCATTTTTTTAATAAAAAATAATGCACTTATCTAAAATACCTGATAAAATGTAATCGCTAAAAAACTATTTTTAGGAGGTATTGATAAGTGCATAGTAAT
>JAFWKV010000005.1 GCA_017511265.1 Clostridia bacterium
ATTACTATGCACTTATCAATACCTCCTAAAAATAGTTTTTTAGCGATTACATTTTATCAGGTATTTTAGATAAGTGCATTATTTTTTATTAAAAAAATGCTGGAGTTTATATAATCACCCCAACATTTATTATAGAACCATATTATTATGAGGAGCTTCAAATGCTCCTCATTAATTTTTAAAAAATTTATATTTACTTTGTAAATTATCCTGCATTCCATACATATAGCCATTGTATATGTTTTTATTTTCATTTTTTATAGGAATATCTAAGCTAACACTACATGCAAAATTTTGATTTAAATTATTTTTCATATGAATATCAAAACCAACATTGCATATTAAGTCATCTAGAGGAGTTCCTACACTTTGTAATATACTTCCATCAAATTTTATTTGTGTATCTTGTGTTGATACAGCATAATTTGTAACTAAATTTTTATTCATATAGTTCAATGTAATTGGATTTGAACAATCTGCATAAAATGTAGGATTAGTATAATCTCTTTCTTCATTATCTACATTTGTAGAAATAACGTCAAAATTAATTCTATCTGTTTGTTCTGCATTATTTATTGTAAATTTTCCAAATCCTGATGGATTCTTATATTGTAGTGTTTTTGTTCCTTTGCTTGATGCTGAGTTTATTTTTATATTATCAATATATAATTCTTTTATAGTATGCTCTTTTATTTTTCTTGATGCTTCATCATCTGTTGTAACAGTACTTACATTCATTGCATCAGATTCTTTTATAAGACTTGGTATATCTACCATATTGTCTATAAATACTGCAATATCTGTAAATTGACAAACATTTAAATCTTGCATAGTTTGTCCTTCACTATTATCAATTGCATTTGCACTACTATACATTACTATTTTGTCTAGCGTAAAAACTGGATTTTCATTTTTAGCATATAAATTTTCCATTTGATTAGCAAATTTATATTCTTGCAAACTTTTATTAAATACATACGCAATAGAAATTCCAACTGCAAAAGCAAGTATAATTAATGCTAACATATCTCTTTTGTTTACTTTTATTTTTTTCATATGATTCTTCCTATTTTATTTTATTATATAAGTATTCCATATATGTAAATACCTTTTTAGCCCATTCTGTATCAGTAGCATATCTAATATTTACTGCTGAAATCGTTGGTCCATTATAATATTTTCCTGTTGCCATTTCTTCACCATATATCTTAGTTCCAACTGGATTTAGATAATGTTTAGCCATAACTTTTGCTACTAAATCAATGCCATCTTCATAAGTTTCAAATGAATATGAAGAATTGTATGGGTCGTGATCGTAAGCACCATAACCAAATAAATTCTTTTTAGTTAAAGCAATATTTGATGTGCCCCATCCACTTTCATTTATTCCTATTGCTGCTATAAATAGGCCATTAACGTTATATTTTTGTTCTACATTATAGAAAGCTTCTGCATTTTGTTCAAAAATTTTGTTGGTATCTTTTGGATTATTTGAAAGAGCCTTTTTGAAGTCTTCCACGGTTAATCCACTAGCTTTGTTTACACTCATATTTTCTCCGGCGTTTTCAAATATCTTTTGTTTTCTATTTTGTTCTATGATTCCAGGTGTAACAGTTGATGAAGTCAATACTGCATTTTTTACAAATCCATTTTGTCCATTGTAAGTTACTTTACACCATTCTCCAGCTAGTTCAACTAATTTTACATCATAATATTGTTTGATTTTGGCTAATTCTAATCCTGTATCACTTGCTTTATCTCTTAATACAGTTTCTTCTGTAACATAAAGTACATCTCCTAAGTGTACTTTATATGTAGTTAAAAATTCTGAAGTTCCAGTATGTACGACTGATTTTACAGGTTCTACTATTGTTGTTCTTGCGATAATGTTTTCTTCTAAAAATTCTCCATTTTTATACGATTTAATTGCTGTTACTTCTTCTTTTCCATTTGTTCCTTCTTGTGAAACAACTTGTTCTTCTTTTTGTAATGATGTATCTTCAATATATACTGTTTCAAAAGGAATTTCTCTTTCTTCCTTTATGTAGTCTTTTGCTTCAACTACACTCGCATTTTCTGTAACTATTTGTGTTAAATTTATAGCATTATTATTTGCTTCAAATTCAATTGAACTTGTATCTACTTTTACAGGCTCGTCCTCTTCTAAGCTAGCAAATATATAATTTTTTGATACTACTGTAAGTACAACTGCACATATACCCATTGTAACTATTGCGGCTTTTTTTACACTGAAATTTAATACTTCTCTTGTTTCGTTTGGATTCCACATATTACGGTAAGCATCTTCACGCTTTTGAGATAATTTTTCTCTTGACTTCTTTTTCTTTTCAGATGTTTTGGCTTTGTTTACATTTAATTTAGAATTGATTTCTTGTTCTAGTCTGGATTGTTGTAATTCTTTGAATACATCTGGTAGTTGTCTTGAAGTACCGTTGTTATTCATACATTTGCTCTCCTTTCTTTATAACACTTTTTTCATTTTACAATAAATTACTACATATTATATTATATCGCATTTTTTTCTTTCTGTCTATACCTAACGCTCTACTTTTTTAGACTTTTTTGTAGAAAATTCTGTCAATATAAAGGAAAACGGTCAATGGGGACGGGCTTAATTGACACACTAATGCCTTGCTGTCTTTTCGGATGGGGCAAAAAAGCATCACCATATCCATTGATTATATTTATTAAAAAATGTAGACCGCGTAGGCGGAGCGAAGCGTAGTCGGCTGGAGCTTTCTCTTCACTAATATAAATTTCAGTGAAAGAAAGCGACAACAAGGTCGTAATGTTTAATAAATACAATC
>JAFWKV010000006.1 GCA_017511265.1 Clostridia bacterium
CATTGACCGTTTTCCTTTTAGCCCGTCCCCATTGACACAACTCCGTCCCCTTTGACAACTTCACTTATTTCTATTCTTTATATAAAGTGTTAATTCTCTTAAAAATTCTGCTCTTTCTCCATAAGGCTCTAAGTCTTCTATTGCTGAACCAATAATTTTCTCTAATTCTTCTTTTGCTTTTTCTAATCCATAATAAGATACATAAGTACATTTATGATGCTTTTTATCATTGCCTACTGGTTTTCCCATTATTTCTTGATTTCCTTCTTCTGATAAAATATCATCTTTAATTTGAAATGCCAATCCTATCTTTTCTGCATATCTAGATAAATTTTGGATATCTTCTTCAGGCACATTAGCTAATATTGCTCCCATTCTAACACTAAGCTTAAGTAATGCTGCTGTTTTATTTTTATGTATATATTCAAGTAAATCTATTGAGATATTTTTTCCTTCAGATTCTGTATCTATATACTCACCTGCAATCATTCTATCAATTGCTGTTCCAAATTCATTAAAAGCTTTCGCTTTATTTTCAAGTTCTCCCCAATTTTCTTTCTGAACAGTTTTCTTTATGTCTTCACTAATTACTATATAAGCATTATTAAATAATGCATCTCCTGCTAAAAGAGCTGTTACATGGTTAAATGCTTTATGGGTTGTTGGTTTTCCGTGTCTAATATCGTCATTATCCACTTCCGGCAAGTCATCATGAATTAAAGAAAAATTATGCACCATTTCTAGTGCCATTGAAAAAGGCAAACATTTTTCATAGTCATCTCTAAAAAGTTTATATGTATCTATTACCAAAATTGCCCTTAACCTTTTTCCTCCTGCCATTAAGCTATATTCTACTGCTTCGTTTAATTGCTTTTCATAACAATCTTCTTTTTTTATATATTTTTCTAATTCTTTATTTACAATTGATTGGTATTTTTTTAATTCTTCTTTAAAATCCATAAATATTACTCCCAATTACTTATTCTTTTATAATTTTGTCAATTGATTTTTCTCTCATTTCTTTTATAATTTTGCAACTATTATCAAGTTTTGCTTGTTCTTCTTCTGTTAGTTCAAGATTTAATAATTCACGTACTCCATGTCTATTTATAACAGCAGGAACACCTATATAAATATCATCTTGACCATATGCTCCATCTTTTAGATAAGTTGAAACAGTTAAAATAGAATTATCATTGTCTAATACAGATTTTACTAATTTACTTAATGACATTCCTATTCCATAATATGTTGCTTTCTTCTTTTCTATGATTTCATATGCAGCATTTACCACTTCTTGGTGTATTTCATCTAGTCTGCTTACTGGTTTTTTCTGTTCTTTTAATACCTCTTTTATTGGCTTACATCCAACATAAGCATGATTCCATGGAACAAATGATGAATCTCCATGTTCTCCCATTATATATGCGTGAATGTTATTACTAGAGACTTTCAAATAATCTGATAAAATGTAACGAAGTCTTGCTGAGTCTAATACTGTCCCTGATCCTAAAACTCTATTAGTTGGAAGTCCTGACACCTTTGCAACTACATAAGTCATTAAATCTACAGGATTGCTTGCTACAATTATTACTCCATCAAAACCACTTTTCATAATACTTTGTGTAATACTTTTTATAATTTTTGTATTTGTTTCTGCTAGTTCTAATCTTGTTTGTCCTGGCTTTTGTGCTATTCCTGCAGTAATTACAACCAATTCTGCATCTTTACAGTCTTCGTATTCTCCAGCTTTTATTAACATTTTTTGTGGTGCAAATGGCATACCATGATTTAGGTCCATTTCTTCCCCTTCTGTTTTGTTTTTATCTATATCTATTAAAACAAGCTCGTTTACTCCTCCTCTGTTTAGCATTGTATATGCCATGCTCATCCCTACAAAGCCTGTTCCTACTAATACAACTTTTCCTTTTTTCATTCTAACTATGTCTCCCTTCAATTTTGCATCTAAACACAGTTTTTATAATACCATAAAAGCAAGCATTTTTCAACACCTGCTTTTATATTTACATTACATATAATAAAATACATAAAAACTGCAACACACTTCCTAATACTATGAACAGATGAAATATTGAATGCATATATTTATGTTTTTTGCCAAGTCCATAAAATATTGCTCCAACAGTATATGCAATTCCTCCTCCTAGTAATAATGCTACCCCCATATTACCTAGTAGTTCTGGAAGTAAGCTAAACTTAAATATAATGCACCATCCCATTGCTAAATAGCATATCATAGAGAAAATTCTATATCTTTTTAGGTCTATAGAATTTAGTATAATTCCAATAACCGCAAATCCCCAAATTGTTCCAAATAATGTCCATCCGAATAGTTGGATTATATTCTCTAAAAGTACATAATGCAAATGGTGTATATGAACCTGCAATTAATAAAAATATTGTACAATGGTCTATTATTTGAAATACTTTCTTTGCAGTAGTATCATGCTTTAGTCCATGGTATATACTTGACATTGTGTATAATAAAATCATAGTTGCTCCATATATAGCACCTGAAATTACACCATACACATTTTGATGTACTGCAGCAAATATAACACATAATGCTGTTGCTGCAACACCACAAGCTGCGCCTACTATATGTGATACCATATTAAATATTTCCTCACCTTTTGTGTATGTAGGTAACACTCTTTCACTTAATTTAACTCTTTTCATTTTGCTTCCCCTATATAAATATTTACATTTTACACTTTCGTTATACCTCTAATTACTATTTCTATATAACTTTTATATATTTGTTCTGGTGTTACATTACCTTCTTTTTTTATTCTATATAATAAACTTGAAAAGCTCACTCCTAATATTCCATAGGCAATTCCTTGTGCATCTCCTTCATAAAAAACGCCTTGTTCCATACCTTCATCTATAATTTTTTTTATTATACTAACATATTCATCTAAATAATTTTGGCATTTTTTAGTCCTTGGAGTTTCTCCTAATGTATTATTTATAATAACTGTAACAAAATCAGTATATTTAATTATCGATTTAATTTGTATCATTATTATAGCTTTTAATTTATCTAATGCATTTTCACAATTTTTAAATTTTATTTCTATACTGTTATATAAAAGTTTTCGTCCTTCTTCTAGTAATAAATCAAATACCTCTTCTTTTGTTTCAAAATGATAATATAGTGATCCTTTAGCTACTCCTGCAACTGCTGTTATTTCTTCTATTCCTGCATTGTCGTATCCCTTTTCAGCAAATAGCTTAATAGCTGTAGTAAAGATTCTTCTTTTGGTTTTATTCATAGTGACTTTTCCTACCTTTCGCCACTATTATAACATATATCTTTTAATTTGTCTTTAATATTTTTGCCATTTCTTCATGTCTTTTAATTTTTTTAGTTGTTGTTTTTATTAATTCATCATGTGATACTATTAGATTTTTTATATACTTATATCTAGGAAATGTTGTATTAAGTTCTTTTATTTGTTCCCACATTATTTTATATAGTTCATCTTCACTTTTTTCATTATATTTTTCTTTAATTGTTTCTTCATCATATACCACTTTGACTGATAATTTTACATCATTTTTATCATTCTCATTTGGCATTCCAAATACCATACATTCACTAACCATATCCATTCTATTAATTAATTTTTCAAGTTCTTCTGGGAATACTTTTTTTCCATTTTTTAATACAATTAAATTTTTATTTCTTCCTGTAATATGTAATGCTCCGTCTTTGTCAATAAAGCCTAAATCTCCTGTATAGAACCATCCATCTTTTATTGCTTCGTTACTTAAGTCCTCTCTTTCATAATATCCAAGCATTACATTTGGTCCTTTAACTTTTATTTCGCCTATTCCTTGTTCATCTGGATTTGCAATTTCCACTTGTACATTTTTCATTGGATGTCCAACCGTTCCTGGCTTTTGAAAAAAATAGTTTTCTGCTGCTATAACAGGACCTGTTTCACTTAATCCATAGCCTTGAACTGTTTCTACGCCAAAATTTTTGAAGCCCTTAATATAAAATGGATCTGCAGCCGCTCCTCCTGATATTATTAATCTTAAGTTTCCTCCTAGATTATCCAAAATTTGCTTAAATAGTTTTCTTCTAATATCTATATGGCATTTTAGTAAAGAATTACTAATTTTAATCATAGTATTAACTAATTTTGTTTTGCCCTGCTTTTCTATTTCCTTCTGAATTGCTTTAAACATAGCTTCTGTTAATATTGGTACTACAACAAAAATAGATACTTTGTATTCTTGCATATTTTGTTTTACATATCTTAGTCCATCTGGGAATGCTGTTTTTACTCCACATGCAAGCATCATTAACTGTCCTACTGAGCCAAATATATGATGAAATGGTAGAAATGCTATATTTGTGTCTGTTGGTCTTACGTCTTCTACACATTGCAATGCATAAATGTTTGATGCCATATTTTTGTGTGATAACATTACTGCTTTAGACTCAGATGTTGTTCCTGATGTGAATAATAATACATTCATTGCATTTTCATCTATTTTATTTTCTATAAATTCTCTATTTCCTTTTTCTACTAATTTTTTTCCACTTTTTATTAATTCTTGAATGTCTTTGTATCCTTCAAGTTTTTCCATACAAATGTATTCTGTTAATTGTGTTTTATTTTCTTGTTTTATTTGTTCTATTTTATCTTTTAGCTTTGGGTCAAATACTATTGCATTTGCCTTGCTTCTAATTAGAGAATTTTCTAATTCATTTAGTTGTAAATCTTTGTCTAGTGGTACAGACACTATGCTCCCTAACAAATTACTTAGGTTTGTTACCTCCCATTCATATCTGTTTTTTCCAATTATAGCTATTCTTTTATTTTTTAGTCCTAAAGAATATAACGAGGTGCCTAAACTATTTATATCTTCTAAAAGTTGTGTATAACTTATATTTGTATAGTTTATTTCTTTTCCTATTTTGTTTTTTATTACAAATGCTGTTTTTTCATTATATTTTTTTGCTGAGTTATAAAGTATTTCTTTTATGTCTTTGAATTCCACTGCTTCAAATTCTGTTTTTTTTGGCATTTTCAAGACTCCTTTTTTATAAAAAATACAGTTCAATATTATTTATTGAACTGTATTTTATTATATACTTTTATTTTTTAAAAGTCATTATACTCAGCGGTCAGTTTTTAATTTCTTTCATATATGACATAATTATACTCAAAATCATTTATTCCATCTTTTGGTCCTTTTTCTGTACTAGTAATTTTCCATTCGTCTTTATCTATCTCTGGAAATGACACATCTCCTTCAAAATCTCTATCAATCTCAGTTATATACATTTTATTACAATATGGCATTAGCAATCTGTACATTGTTGCACCACCTATAACAAAATTTTCATCATCACTTTTTATGTATTGGTCTAGCTTTGAAATATCATCTAATATTTCAACATTTTCATCATCTATGCTCATTTCAGCATCATTACATAAAATAACATGATGTCTATTAGGCAATACTCTACCTAATGATTCAAAAGTTCTTCTTCCCATTATTATTGTATGTCCGGTTGTAATTTGCTTAAACCTTTTTAAGTCCTCTGGCAAATGCCAAATTAGACTATTATCTTTACCTATTACATTATTCTTCGCTTTTGCAACTATTATACTTAGCATTAATTGTTCCCCCTTTTCTTTTAAATACTTTAACTATTAACAGCTAATAAATCTTATATAACAGCAATAGATAAATATATAAATAAAGGAAATCTGCGTAAGCGACCAAACGAGCTTTAGCGAGTGCGATTGGAGCAAGCTACAGACTAGTATTTTGGGTTTATAGCTTGCGACACACAAAGATTTCCGTATTTATATATTTATCATATTGCATATTTTATAAGATAATAAGCTGTGAACAATAAATCAATTTTATTCTGCTACTGGAATTCTTCCTATTTTAACATCTTTATTATAATCATAGCCTTGAATTTCGAAATCTTCTATCTTAAACTCATAAAAATCTTTTGTTGGATTATTTATTACAAGTTTTGGACACACATCAATTGCATCAACATTAAGTAGCTTTTCTACTAACGGAACATGTCTGTCATAAATGTGGCAATCACCTATATTATGTGTTAATGTTCCAACCTCTAAGCCCGCTACTTGTGCAAACATACATTGTAAAGCCGCATATTGCATTGTATTCCACCCATTTGCAGCAAGCATATCTTGTGAGCGTTGATTCAAAATAAGATGTAATTTTCCGTTTTTTACTAACCACTGTGTTCCATATGCACATGGCTCTAAGTTCATGTCTTTTAATTCTTCATGATTAAATAAGTTTGTCATAATTCTACGACTTGATGGATCATTTTTTAATAAGTATAAAACATAATCTACTTGATCCATTTGCTTAATTCCGTCTTTTGTTTTAAATTCATATTTTTTAGCAAATTGATATCCATATGCTTTACCAATTGTTCCATCTTCACCTGCCCATTGATCCCAAATGTGAGAATTTAAATCTGCTATTTTATTTGACTTTTTTTGCCAAATCCATAAAATTTCATCAATTGCTCTTTTTACTGTATTTGTGTTATTTCTAAGTGTTATCATAGGAAATTCTTTTCCAACATCATATTTGTTTGTAACTCCTACAATAGAAAAATAATTTGCCTCTTGCCCATCTTCCCATCTTGTTCTTACATTTGTTCCTTTAGATGAATAACCATTCTCTAGTATTTCCTTACATGTTTCAATAAAGTTTTTATCTGCTTGTGTCATTTGTATTTCCTCCAATCATTTTAATATTTAAATATTTTATGTACAACTTTTTTTGCTATAAAATATATAGGTCCTTCTAATTTTTTTCTTGCATTTTTTAATTCCTTACGTATTTCAATTCCTTGAGGACAATGTATTTCACACTTTCCACATTCTATACAATTGGATGCTGAAGTTGTGTCTTTTCTCATTGCTGTACACATTAAATATTCTTTTAATGCTACAAATTTTCCGTCTGTATAATATTTGTTATATGCAGAAAATGTTCCTGGAATATCAACCTTCTGTGGGCATGGCATACAATATCTGCACCCTGTACATGGCACCTTCATTTTTTCGTTAATTGCTGATACAACATCTTTTAGTAATTTTTCATCTTTTTCTGTGAATTCACCTATTTCTGCAGTAGATGCATTTTTTGTATTTTCCTCAATCATTTCTACAGAATTCATTCCTGATAGTACACACATAATTCCTTTTTGATTCCATAGCCATCTAAATGCCCATTCTGCAGGTGTACGTTTCATTTCGTATTTTTCAAATAACCTTTTTGCTTTCTCTGGTAAATTATTAACTAGCCTTCCGCCTCTAAGTGGTTCCATAATGTTTACTGGTATTCCCTTTGATTTAGCATATTCAAGTCCTGTTTTTCCAGCTTGTGAATTTTCGTCTAGATAATTGTATTGAATCATACAAAAATCCCAATCATAGCTATCTATTAGTTTGCAAAACGTATCTGAATTTCCATGATATGAAAAACCTATTTGTCTTATTTGACCTGATTCCTTTTTTTCTTTTATCCAGTCTTGTATTCCAAGTTTTGTTAGTCTTTCCCATGATTTTACATCACTTAGCATATGCATTAAATAATAGTCAACATGGTCTGTTCTTAATCTTTTTAGTTCTTCACTAAAATATTTTTCCATGTCTTCTTTATTTTTTATCATATACTGAGGTAGCTTTGTTGCAATATTTACTTTGTCTCTAAGGTTATTTTTTTCTAATACCTCTCCAAGTAATGCTTCGCTTCCTGAATATACATAGGCTGTATCATAGTAGTTTACTCCCGCCTCATATGCTGTTAGAATTTCTTTTTCTGCTTTTTCATAGTCTATTTTTCCACCTTTTGTTGTAAAACGCATACATCCATATCCTAATATAGAAATTTGATTTCCATATTTGTCACTACGATATTTCATATCCAATCTCCTTGAAATTTTTATCTATTTGAATAATAACATAGAAGAGAAATGTTTTCAACATTTCTCTTCTTTTTATTGTTATTTTAATCAATTTTTTAGTATGCATATTAACTAATCTTCTTTATTATTTACCATTTCTGCAGTTTCTTTTATTGCATCATCATATCCTGTTAATGCAGCAAAAGGTGCAAATTGAGCAGACCTTGCATATAGTGACATTTGAGGATATTTTTTTGATACATGATGTTGTAAATTTATAATATCTTTATATTTATCTATATTGTTCTCCATATACAGCTCCTTTCTAGGCTTTATGACCTCCTACTTGACCGTTTCTTTCGATAGTTGTGCTTTCTTTTAATAAGTCCATTCCTCTTAAAACTGCATTTTTGCCATATTTATCTTGCAGGTTTATTACAGCTCTTTGCATATTTTTTTCAGCTCTTTCTTTTTTTCTTTTTTTGTTTATTTCTTCATAATTTGTAAATAAATCCATTTGTTCAAATGATTTTTCGTCTAAATTTGATTCATAAACTACATCATCTGCCGTAATATATAATTTTCTTATTAATAACATTTGATTTGTAATTCTTCTGTATAATGTTGTTGTAGCTTCAATAATTGCTTTTGCTGAAGATGTTTTATGGTCTAAATTTATTGTTCCATGTGCTGATTTTGGAACTTTTCTTCCATAATGGTCTTCTGTTGTTTCTCCTTTATAGTACTTATTTATTGCAGGATTTGTTAAGTTGTCTTTATCATAATTTATATCTAATACTATTTTAGATGTTACTAAATTTTTCTTAACTAAATCATTTGAAAGTGAATTTGCCATATTTTTAATTATTGTTTCTGCATCATCAAATGTATATGGGCAGTGTAATACTTGACCTAAGTTTATACTTTTTGTTGCTGGTCTAAATGCCTTTACACTTTGCATTGTTGCAGGTTCCCATCCCCAACTATGGTCAATTAGCAGTTCTGCATTTACGCCAAATAATTTATATAATAAATCTTCATTTTCTATAGATGCCCTCGCAACATCTCCCATTGTATATATTCCATGCTTTTCTAATCTTTTAGCATATCCTCTGCCGACCCTCCAAAAGTCAGTTATTGGCCTATGGTTCCATAGTAATTTTCTATAAGTCATTTCGTCAAGTCCTGCTATACGTACACCATTTTTATCTGGTTTTACATGCTTTGCTCCAATGTCCATTGCAATTTTACATAAATATAAGTTTGTTCCTATTCCTGCTGTTGCTGTAATTCCTGTTGTTTTATAAACATCTTGCATTACTTTGGTTATAATTTGACGTGGTGTCATATTATATGTTTTTAGATAATGCGTTAAGTCTATAAATACTTCATCCACTGAATATGGAAATATATCTTCTGATGAAAAGTATTTTAAATATATTTGATATATATCTGTACTATATTTCATATAATATGCCATTCTTGGTGGTGCTATAATATAGCTTAATTCTAAATCTGGATTTTTTCTTAAAGCAATGTCATCATAAGATGAACCTGTAAATATGTGATTTGGTGCTTTTAGCCTTCTTTGCGTGTTTACTTCTTTTACTTTTTGTATTACTTCAAATAGCCTTGCTCTGCCTGGTATACCATAAGATTTTAGTGCAGGACTTACCGCTAAACATATTGTTTTTTCTGTACGGCTTTTATCTGCAACTACTAAGTTTGTGGTTATTGGATCTAGTCCTCGTTCTTGACATTCAACAGACGCATAAAAGCTCTTTAAGTCTATTGCTGCATACACGTTTTGTTGCTTCTCCATGCTCTCCCCCCTAAAATCATTCTAGAATTATTATAGCACACTATTTTTTATTTGTAAACATTTGTTTGTAAAATAAATAATAGTTATGATTCACAGCCTGTTTATCTTAAAGTCCGCGACCGTGGTTAATAATATAAAATTTTTAAATCAAAACCGGTAGGAAGACCCCAGCTATGTTTTTGCCGAAGGCAAAGACGCAGGTTTTGAAAAAATTTTATATATTCACCACGTGGCAGGACAAATTAATGTAAAAAGCTGTGAATCATAACTATTATTTATTTTACAATACATTTTAAAAAATGTATTTAGCCCAGGGTTCCTGTATGCTTTCAGGAATTTTCAAGTTTCCATGCCCTACACCTAAATCAGTATCAGGTTTTCTGCTTCCATGATAATCCGAACCACCTGAAATAAATAGTCCTTTTTCTTTTGTCAAATTTAATATGTATTCATGTTGCGTATCTGTAAAAGTTGTATAATAACATTCTATTCCATCAAGTCTTCCATTTTTTAGTATGTAATCCAACACTTTAGGTGTGTTATCTCTGTACTCGTAAATGTGTGGAATAAATACTAATCCACCAGCAACTTTTACTAAATTTATTGCTGTATCTAAGTCTGGTACTATATCGTCCATTTCTACATAAAGTGGTGTGCTTGGATTGGACATGTAATCTCTATAAAAATCTCTGCTACTATTCCATGACCTTTCATTTAATTTATCTTTGTTTTCTTCGTGGTTTGTTATGCTTTTATGAATTGCAACTGAAGCAAAATCTTTTTTATCAAATTTTTCAAGCACATCATCATCTAAAGCCATTCCAGCTTTTTTGCATTTATTTACTAATCTTTCAAATTCTACTTGATTTCTCTTTTCTGGTGATAAATATGTTTTTTTAGCTAGTTCATTCATTTTCTTGTAATCTATGTTGTATCCTAGTATTTCTATTGGTACTCCTTCTGCTTTTGTGTTAAGCTCGATTCCTGCTATTATTTTTCCAGTATAGTAATCTGATACTTTTAGTTTTTCTAATTCAAAGTATGCATCGCAATTGTTATGGTCTGTTATAGAAATTACTGATAATCCTTTGCTTTGTGCTTTTTGTAACACTTCTTTCAATGAATCTGTTCCATCTGAATATGTTGTATGCATATGTAAATCAATCATAATAAATCCTCCATAATTTTCACTAAATTTTTTATATAATTATATATTCATTTTTCAGTATTTTCAAGAATTAATTTTACATAAAATTGACTTTTTGCTGTAAATTTAGTATAATTAAAGTATGTACTATTAGTAGCCGGTATATCATCAAAGGAGGAAATACAATATGAATGCACTGGCTAATAGTCTTGGAAAGTATACAGCATCGATGAAAGGAGATGCCATGCCTAAGAGGTCAAAGTGGCTTGCAGTGACGGGCCTGGACGGTTCTGGTAAAACAAACCTAGTTGAAGATTTGGCTAACTACTATCGTAGCAAGGGGCTACGTGTGCAAACTGCACACCTGCCCTATGACACTCACCTCGGCACTGAGGTACTACCGAAGCTTAATGCTTCGTATGCAGATCGTCTGCTCTTTGCTCTTGACAACTATGTCTTCGCGTCACAGTTGGAAGAGTGGGAGACCGAGTACGACCTCATCATCAGCCAACGTTGCTTCTTTGACAGCTTTGTTCATGGAGCCGTTCAGGGATATAGCTATGGCTACATCGGGCAACTCAACCAAATTGAGAAGCTCCCTAAGGTTGATGTGATGGTGCACCTAGTTGCATCAGCACAGACTGCCTACAATCGCATCAAGGATGATCCTGATGCGGACAAATTTGAGTATCCTGCATACATTCGTACTCAGGAACTTGAAACTCGTCGGGGATTCGATGAGTTGCTTTCTGGCAACCCTGACCTCTTTGCCTTCTCGAAGACAAAGAACTTCCTTATCGACACCACGTGGTTGTCGATGGAAGACACCTTTGAGCAGGCTAAGACCTTTTTGGAGAGCATCAAATTCATGCAGTAGCTCTTCGCACATCCAAGACAAAAAACGACACTCGAGTTGGTTTATTAACCTTCTCGAGTGTCGCCTCTTTTAATTTTTAATTCTATTCTTTAGTACCAAACTTTTCATCATATTCTTTTTGTGCTTTTATAGCTTCAAGTTTTGCAAGTTTTGCTTCTTCTGCTGCAAGCTCTGAAAAATTTATACATCCTTCAGCATATTCAAGCATTTCTTCTATATATTCTTCTAATTTTTCTCTATCATGCATAACTTTTCTTATTTCTAATTCTGTTTTTGCAACATCAAAATTCATTTGAGCCTTTATTAGTTCTGATGATGCCTTTCCTTTGACTTTTTCAGAATAAATTTTATAGTTTTCCTTTAAAGCATTAACATTACTTTTAGTTTCATTAACTGCTTCATCTAATTTATCTTTTGCCTCTAAACCTACTATTATTGCTGTATCCATTGAGTCTTTAGCTTTTTCTCCTAATCCTTTCATTTTTTCATTTAATTCAGCCATTTTAGCTTTCATTTGTTCTTTATTCATGACTATTCCTCCTTTAAAATTTTATAATTTCATTCTACCATTAAAGTTTTATAAAAACAAGTTTTTTTATAAAAGCAATAGTAGCTCAAGAAGGTAATTCCACCTTTCTCGAGCTACTATTTAATCTTGATTAGAGCAAGAAGAAGTTAGAAATTAATGGCCTCTAAAAATCCAGTAATCTGATCCATAACCTGCTCTTTGGACAATTTGCTCCTTTCAACGAGCAAATTTGGTCCATCAATTGGTGCAACATAGACATGTTCATCGTCCCAGAATACTTGGGTAATGATCACATCGCAGTCCTTCACCATTCCCTTATCGGGAATACGAAGGCAGGCCACTCGCATACCTTGCTCTTTATAATGAGCAAAGATATCCTCAAGCACCTCCTCATCTGCACCGACAACAAGAATCTTCTTGCCATCAAGACCACTATTAGCCAGTTGTTTGGTCATATTGTATTCCTCCTTCGTTTACTGGCTTGCTAATAGTACATACATTAATTGTAACAAATTTATTGCAAAAAATCAATTTTATGTTAATTGGTTGTTATATTATTATATATATAAGTCATGTAAAAAGAAAGAGCTAGCATTTGCCAGCTCTTTCCTTTGAAAAAAACTCCTTTCTATTCTATGTCTGATAGTACAACACATTTCTGTATCCATACAGGAAGTGTGTTTATGTTTTCGCTACAAAAGTCTCTAAACTCTTGAGCAATAACATCCATCCTTTCCTCAAATGGGTGAATATTCCTAAATTATTGACAGTTACAAATAATATATATATTATTACATTTGATTATTATCACCTAAAATGATATACTCTTATTATTAATAATTTATATTAAAATAAAGGAGAAATCTATGAAAGAAATAAGAATGCCAGATTATAATCATTCAATATTAAACACAATAACATCTATTTTAAAGCATTACAATGTAAAAACTAATCACAATTCACTTGAAGTCTTAGACGCTAAGCTAAATAAAAATTATAAAAATGTCGTTTTTATAATTTTAGATGGAATGGGAGAACACATCTTAAAAAACATATCTCCAAATAGTTTCTTTGCAAAAAATGATGTGGACTGTTTAACATCAGTATTTCCATCAACTACTACAGCAGCCCTAACAACTTATTACTCAGGAAAGCCACCCTATGAAACAGGATGGATTGCATGGTCACAATATTTTAAAGAATATGGTCGTGCAGTTGATATGTTAGCACATAAAGAATCATATAAAGGAGATTCGTTAAAAGATGCAAATGTTGATGTTTTTAAAACTCTTGTAAATTATGAACCTGTTTTTTATCAAATTGAAAAAGCATCACCTAATGTAAAGGCTTATGAAATTATGCCTTCATATTCTGATAGAAGAGCAGCGCGCACAATAAAAGCCGATACTGTGGAAGAAATGGTAGAAAATATAGAATTGCTTTGCAGTACATCTGATAAAAAATTTATTATGGCTTATTGTGATAATCCTGATGGAATTATGCATAAATATGGAACTGACTCACAAGAAGCTAAAGACTTTGTGCTAGATACTGAAAATCAAATAAAAAATATGTGTAGTAATCTTGATGATACAATTGTTATAATTTCTGCTGATCATGGTCATTTGAATGTTGAAAATCCTCATTCTATTTTAGATTACCCTGAAATTTTAGAATGTTTATACATGCCTGCTACTTTTGAAGCTAGAGCTTTAACATTCTGGGTAAAAGAAGATATGAAAGATATTTTTGAGGAAAGATTTAACAATTTATTTAAAGATGAATTTTGGCTTATGACAAAAGATGAATTTGTAGAGCAAAAGCACTTTTTAGGTTATGGAGATAAACACCCTAAAGTAGATGATTTTGTTGGAAACTATGTTGCTATATCTATTTCTGATAGTATGATTAATTTAGGTAATTTACTAGCTGATGGAAAAAAATTAAAGAAGTCGACTCATTGTGGTTTAACTAAAGAAGAAATGGAAGTTCCTTTAATTATATGGGAGTAAAAAAACAAGTCAAAATGACTTGTTTTTTATTCCCATTCAATTGTTGCCGGTGGTTTGCTTGTTATATCATACACTACTCTATTTACATGTTTAACTTCATTTACAATTCTACTAGAAACTTTTTCCAAAACTTCATAAGGAATTTTTGACCATTTTGCAGTCATAAAATCTACAGTTTTAACACTTCTTAAAGCAATAGTATAGTCATAAGTTCTGTAATCTCCCATAACCCCAACACTTCGAATATCTGTTAATACAGCAAAGTATTGATTTAAATCTTTTTCTAGTCCTGCTATTTTAACTTCTTCTCTAAAAATATAATCAGCATCTCTTAATATTTCTAATTTATCTTTTGTTATATTTCCTATAACTCTTATTCCTAATCCAGGCCCTGGAAATGGTTGTCTATATACTAAATTTTCAGGTATTCCTAATTCCAATCCTAATTTTCGAACTTCATCTTTAAACAAATCTCTAAGTGGCTCAATAATTTCTTTAAAATCAACATAGTCTGGTAAACCTCCAACATTGTGGTGACTTTTGATTGTTGCCGCTTCTCCAAGTCCACTTTCTATCACATCTGGATAAATAGTTCCTTGCACTAGAAAATCTACTGCACCTATTTTTTTTGCTTCTTTTTCAAATACTCGAATAAACTCTTCTCCAATAATCTTTCTTTTTCTTTCTGGATCTGTTACACCCTCTAATTTTGACAAAAATTGTTCTTCAGCATTTACTCTAATTAGATTAATATCAAATTGATTTCTAAATACTTGTTCAACTTCGTCTCCTTCATTTTTGCGAAGTAATCCATGGTCCACAAAAATACATGTTAAATTTTTGCCAATTGCTTTATGTAATAACACTGCTGCTACAGATGAATCTACTCCTCCAGATAAAGCACATAGAGCCTTTTTATTTCCTATCTTATTTTTTAAATGATTAATTTGTTCTTTTGCAAATGAATCCATATGCCAATCACCTTTGCATCTACAAATATTAAACAAAAAGTTTTTAATTATTTTTGTTCCATTTGCTGTGTTATTAACCTCTGTATGAAATTGTATTCCATATAGTTTTCTTTGTTCATTTTCTATTGCTGCAGCTGGACAATTGTCTGTTGTTCCAATTATTTTAAAGCCTTCTGGAATTTGTTCTACATAGTCTGTATGGCTCATCAAACATACACTGCTGTCTTCTAATCCTTCAAATAATTTTGAATTATTGTTTATTTTTACTGGTATTTCTCCATATTCACGCATCTCGGCTTTTTGTACTTTTCCACCCAAAGAATCTGTCATAAATTGCATTCCATAGCAAATGCCTAAAACAGGTATTCCTAAATTAAATATTTCTTTGTCACATCTTGGTGCACCTTCTTCATAAACACTTGATGGTCCTCCTGTAAAGATAATTCCTTTAGGATTTTTCTTTTTAATTTCTTCAATCGATATTTTATATGGTACAATTTCAGAATATACATTACATTCTCTTACACGTCTTGCTATTAATTGATTATATTGTCCATAGAAATCGATAATTAAAATTAATTCTTTTTCTTCCAATTTTTCTCCCCCTATAATTATTTACAATGATAAAACAAGTATATCACATTCTGTATATGTATGTCAAAATTGATTTTTAATTGAATTTTTGGTATAATTAACATAAGTATTAGTAGTATTGTTTATACACAAAGGAGGACATTATTATGTCTATGACTACCATTGAAGAAATGCGGAATGTTCAGGAGTTCATTCCATGGGATAAGTGGCCCAAAGGCATCCAAACTAATTGCATCGCATATGCACTGGGTCTTCCCATAGATGATCCCAAATGTGTTTTTTTTGGACGTTTGTTAAGTGAAGACCCTATCACCAAGCTTATTGATACTTTCGATTCTTTAGGCCTCTGCTACCGGCAAATAACCTCAGAAGCTGAAATAAAAGAAAACGAATATGGCATTGTGTTATATCATTACTTTTATAAGACAATACGGAAGTGCTTTGGTTGCGAATGGTCTGAGGAAACTGAAGAAATCCATCTTGCTCGAATAGAACTTGATGGCACCTGGACACATAAGTTTGGCTGGAATTATGATGCTTCAACTACTACTCCTGAGGAAATTCACGGAACCATCCTTCAATATGATAATGTAGATGTATCTCCTACCGCATTCTTCGCAGTAAGGAAGCCCTAGTTGGGCTTCCCCCTTTAATATAGACAATATAAGCTGCCAAAAAGTCAATTTTATGTATACAATTTTTATTCTGTTCTTAGTGCAATAACTGGATCTCTTTTAGATGCTGCTTTTGCCGGTATTAATCCACCTATTAGTGTTAATATTATGCTTAAGCCAACCAATATAATTGCATTTTGTGGATAAAAAACAACATTAAGTGGTATATTTCCTGTAAATTCGTGTAAAATTTTATTTATAATAGGTACTAAAGAATATGTTATTCCTATTCCAAATACCCCTGAAAGTAACCCTATTATAAATGTTTCTGCATTAAAAATAGAAGAAATATTATGTTTTGAAGCACCTAATGCACGTAATATGCCTATTTCTTTAGTTCTTTCATATACAGAAATATATGTTATAATTCCTATCATTATCGAAGATACTATAAGTGAAATTGAGATAAATGCTATTAATACATAAGTTACAGCATTTACTATTGTTTTTACTGAGCTCATTAATATTCCAGTTGTGTCTGTGTAATTTATTACTTTATCTTCTTTGCCGTCTTTTTTTTGGGTTTCATTATAGTCATCTAAAAATTTTAAAAAGTGTTCTTTTCCATCAAAACTATTAAAGTAAAATGCCATATATGTTGGTTCTTCTTTATTTTGATAACCCAATGCTATTAAGTTTGTTTTTGCAGTTGATTCGTTGTTTGTCATCATTGCAGTTACAATTCTTGTTATTTCTTCTTCTGTAATATTCATTTGAAAAGCACTTGCAATTTTATCTTCATCTACATTAAAAGCTGTTGCAAAACTGCTGGTTAAGTTTGCTGTTATTTCTCCAACTTTTGTTAAGATTGTTTTTTTCATAACCGCTTCTGTCATTCCATGTGCTAATTTATCTGACGCATCTTGAATTGCTGCACTTTCTGTATATGTTTTAATTATAGGATTAATCATGTTTTCTATTACTTTTGCTGAAGGATTTGCAGGATCTGTTGTTAAACTTGGGTCTATGGCCATATAGCCATTAATATATATTTGCATTAATCCTTTAAGTAATCCTGCATACATTTCTTTATATACATTTTGTGGTACTACATAATTTTCTTCTAGTTCTGCCAATGTGTTCGTTACTTCAGCTTGAGCAAGGTAATTTTCCACTGTTTCATCTACTTGACTTAAACTAATTGTTTCTCCTGCACTTTTGAATACTTCTTCTGCAAATATATTTAAGTTGCTTAAAATATCATTTTTTGCAGGTTCTATATCTGTAGTAATTGCATCATTGATTTCAGCCATATAATTTTCTGTTTCTATTTGCATTGCTTCTTGGTCTATATCAATATTAAATGCACTTTGTAATTTGTTTGTATCTATACTTACTAAATCTTGAAAGTCTAGCCCTAGTTCATTTTTTTTGCTATCAAATCTTTGGTTTGAAATTACATCTATTTCTTCACTTTCAAGCTGTTTTTTTACTATGTCTGTATTCGCTGAATAGTCTATTATATGATCTATTAAATCACTTGTATATGCAACTCCTGGTGATAATGCAGTTGTTGTAACTCCTTCTTTTGCTGTAACTACACCAACTATTTTTAAGTTTGTAGCTTTATTATATAAATCTGTCATATATTCTTCATTTTCTTGCATATTTTCATATATGTCATAAGTTTCATTATATTTATATAAATCTGTTGGCATTAATAGCTTTAGCTCAACCTTCATTAAATCTTCATAACTCATATTAAGTGGCTCATTATGTACTTCTGCTTTTTCTCCACTCATTACCTTTTTTACTATGTCTTGTAATTCATCTGTATCGCGCAATCCTAATGAATATACAAGTAAATCTGATATTGTATTTGGTTGTGTAAGTACAATTATCATTTCATTGTAATTTTGCGGCCATCTTCCTGCAAGTATATCATAAGTGTTGTTTAAATTTTCTTTATCATCTATCATTTGAGAATATACTGATGTAGATGATCCCATTATGCTCATATTTCCAAATGCTGAGTTTAGAGTATCACTAGGATTTAGCTTCGCTCTTTTTTGTGCAGCATCTATTGTATAAATCATTGGTTCTACACTATATGAGTTTTGTATTGAAGCTATATCTTTCTCTATTTGATTGTAATTTTTTGTGTAATAATCTTTAAAGCTTTTTAAATCATTTGTGCTTAAGCTATCTAGTACCTTTGATATGTATTGTTCTTCTTTTACTGTATCTCCTTCATTCTTTTTGTCTGGATCAGGCATCATTGATAAAACTGTTCCTATAATATTTGAGCTTTCTTGCATTATTGTTAATGGATATGATGTTAATGTGTCTTCTTGTATGCTATCAACATAAGATTGAAATCCATTTGATACAGACTGTACAAGCGCTATTCCAATAATACCTATTGATCCTGCAAATGCTACTAAAATTGTTCTTCCTTTTTTTGTGAGTAAGTTATTTAGGCTTAATCTAAATGCTGTCCAGAACTTCATAGAAGCTCTTCCTATTTTTGTATGTTCTTTTTTTTCTAATTTTTCACTTTCTAAAATTGGGTCTGAGTCTTCTGTTATTACTCCATCTAATATCTTTATTATTCTACTTGAATATTTCTCTGCAAGTTCTGGATTATGTGTTACCATAATTATTAGTTTATCTTTTGATATATTTTTTAAAATATCCATTACTTGCACACTTGTTTTTGTATCTAATGCACCTGTTGGTTCGTCAGCTAAAATTATATCTGGATCATTTACTAAAGCTCTTGCTATTGCTACCCTTTGCATTTGTCCACCTGATAATTGATTTGGCTTTTTGTGTATTTGTTCTTTTAAGCCTACTTCTTCTAGTGCTTTTATGGCTCTTTTCTTTCTTTCTTTTTTAGATATTCCTCCAATTGTTAGTGCCAATTCTACATTTGAGAGTATTGTTTGATGTCCTATTAGATTATAGCTTTGAAATACAAACCCCACTTTATAGTTTCTGTATGCATCCCAGTCTCTGTCTTTGAACTGTTTTGTTGATTTTTCATTTATTATTAGGTCTCCTGATGTATATCTATCTAATCCTCCAATAATGTTTAATAGAGTGGTCTTTCCGCAACCACTCGCACCTAATATTGAAACAAATTCTGATTCTCTAAATTTTAAATCAATTCCTTTTAATGCTTCGACTTTCTCATCTCCTGATTTATATGTCTTCGTAATTTTCTTTAATTCTAGCAACTCTCGCACCACTTTCTAACTTTTATTGTTTTATATAATATCACAAATCAAGGAAAAAATCAAACCCGAGCTGCTGTCTTTCCCCATCCCAAAAGGCAGCAGCTCAGGTTTGATTTTTTCCTTAATCTAATAATTTTTTATTTTTTCTATAATGTAAAATAAAACGAATATGGTTAAGTTTACCAAAACAATAGTTGCACCAGTACTTATATTATATAAATATGATAAGTAAATTCCTATTAAAAACGAAATTACACTTATTATTGCTGAACTTATAACAACCTTTTTATATGATTTAAACACAAGCATCGACGTAAGTGCTGGAAAAATAATAATACTACTAATAAGCATTACTCCCATCATTCTCATTCCAATAACAATAACTAATGCTGTCAAAACAGCAATTAGACTAGTATATCTTTTGGCTTTCAAGCCACTTGCTATTGCGAAATTTTCATCAAATGTAACTAAAAATAATTTTCTGTAATAAATAATAAATAATATTGTAACTATTATGCTAATTACTAAACTTAAGTAAACGTCTCCTTCGTTCATTGCTAAAATACTGCCAAACATAAAATTGCACACATCTGTATTCATTCCTGTAGTAATGGATGTTACTGCTACACCAGCAGCTAAAGCAGAACTTGAAATTAGTGCTATACTACTATCACTTTTTATTTTGCCATTATTACCTGTTTTTAATAACACAATTGCCGAAATAGCAACTATTGGTATTGCTATGTATAATGGCGAAGTAGCTCCTAATGCTGTTGCAATTGTTAATACTCCAAATCCTACATGTGATAACCCATCTCCTATCATACTATATCTTTTTAATACTAGAGTTACTCCTAAAAGTGCTGCACATAAACTTACTAAACTTCCTACTAATACAGCTCTTTGTATAAATGTATGTGACATCATTTCTATTACTGTTTGTACCATTAGTTATCACCTCCTATTTTGTAGTCAGAAGGCTTACCTGAAAAACTTATTTCTCCATTTACTAGTTCTATAACATTGTCTGCATATTTTAAAGCTCTTTCCACATCATGTGAAACCATCAATATTGTTATATTATCATTTTTCTTTAATGTATCTAAAAGTTTGTAGATTTGTATTGCAATTGTTGGATCTAGACCATTTGTTGGTTCATCAAGTATAATTATTTTTTTGGTTGCACACAAAGCTCTTGCTATTAGTACTCTTTGCTGTTGTCCTCCTGATAAATCTGCAAAACATTTTTTTCTAATATTATAAATTTCCAATTCTTGCATAATTTTTTTTGCATTTTCTTTGTCTTCTTTTTTATAAAAAATGCTATTTATATTATTTCCTATTGTTCCAGACATTACAACTTCTTCTATTGATGCAGGAAAATTTGACTGTATATCACTTTTTTGTGGTAAGTATCCAACTCTTTCTGGTTTAATAATTTCTCCTGTATATCCTTTGTTTAATCCTAATATACATTTTACTAATGTACTTTTACCTGAACCATTTTCTCCTACTATGCACGTAAATGTACCTTGATTTACATCTATATTTATATGTTTTAGTGTTTCTTTTTTTGTTGGATAATCAAAGCTTAAATCTTTGATTTGGATTAAATTCATTTTATTCCTCTCTTTCTTTTTGAGTGATGATTTTTATGGGCTGAAAACATAACTATTACTGTAATGCCTTTTTGAGCACATCTATATTTCTACTCATTAAGCTAACCCATGTTTCTCCATTATTGAAGTCATCTAAGCTAACATTATGTAATGCTTGAATTTGCATTGCTTGGCAGTTATCGCCTGCTTCGTTTGCAATTATACTTGCGACTTTTCCTGGATTTAGTTCTATGTATAAAACTACTGGTATGTTTTCTTCTTTTACTTTATTTTCTAAGTATGCTATTGTGCTTGCAGAAGGGTCAATTTCTGTGCTACATCCATTAAATGCACTACTAACTTTTAATTTATAATAATCTATAAAATACTGCATAGGCATTTTATCTCCAAATACTAATCTGTCTCTTACTTTGTTATTAACTATATTTTGTATTTTATTATCTACATCTTTTATTTGAGCAATATATTTTTCACTGTTTTCTTTATATTTTTTGCTATTGCTATTATCTATTTTTTCCATTGCTTTTTCTAATGCATCAACCATTTTTATTGCATTTGATGGAGATGTCCAAATATGTTCGTCATAAGCTCCATTTTTTTCTTCGTCATGTTCATTCTCTTCTTTTTCTGCACCATCAACATCTTTTTCTTCTATTGTGTCTACGAAATCTGCAATGCATATTTTTTCTGTTGTATTAGAATCTATTGCATCTAAAACTTTATCAGCCCAATTTTCCATTTCTCCACCTATATAAACAAATAAATCAGATTTTTGGATAGAAATCAAATCTTGTGCTGTTGGGTCATAACTATGAGGGTCTTTTCCTGGGCCTATTAAAAATGTTAATTCTACGTCATTGTTATCTCCTATTATTGCTCTAAGGAAATCATAGCTTGCAAAATTGCTTGAAATTATTTTTATTTTACCACTGTTGTCTTTTTTTATATCTCTGCCCTTTATCAGCAAAAATCCAGCAGTTACTACAATTGCAATTGCCAAAACAATTAACATCACCTTTTTCAGTTTCATCTTTTTCCACCTCTTATTTCATTTTTCATTTTAATAATATCTGTAACTATATAAAATTTCTTATTTTTTGCAATTCTTGCAAACCCCATAAAACACTATCCTATTATTATCAATATCAAATTCTTCATTTTGTTTAACTTCCTTGCTAACTTTTGCTACTTCCTCACTTTTAAAGTGATACAATTTATTGCATTTTTCACAAATCAAATGATAGTGATTGTTACAATTTTCATCCTTTTCATTATACTTGTAGCAAAACCCCTGCTTGTTTTCTAATGGTATTTTTGTTACACATCCTTTTTCTATTAAGGAATTTATGATTCTGTATACTGTTGTTTTTCCTACATCTGACTTTAAATCTGTATATATTTGTTCTATATTTAAATGTTTATTACTATTGTTTTTTAAGTAATTTTCTACCATTTTTTTTTGTTCTGTATGTCTTTCTTTTTTCATAATATACCTCTTATTGAAAATCATTTCCAATATGATAACATATTTTTATGTTAAATGCAAGAAAAAAGCAATTTAAAGTAAATAATTTGTTTACTTTTAAATTGCTCTTTTGAAAGTTGTGTGTTTTTTATTATTCTTTTGTTATTTTATTTATTTCTTCGATACTTAAGCCTGTGATTTTTAGTACATCTTCTTTTTTCATTCCAATATTTATTAAATTTTTTACAATATTATTTATTTTGTTTCTTTCTTGCATTAATATTTTCTTATTGTTTTCTTTTAATCTTTCTCTTACAGTTACCATAGCTTTTTTTACCTCCCCATATTTTATCGTTTTTTCAAAATTTTCATTTAAATCAATTTGGTCTCTAAATATGTATTCAATTATTCGATATATTTCTTCTCTTTTATGTGGTCTTTCTATAAACATTTTTTCTATAACTTGTGTAGCTTCTTCATTTGTATTACTCTTTTCAGCTTGCATTGCTAAACCCACCATACTTTCTGAATTAAATAGTTTTTCCTTATTATAATCGTTTGTATCTATAAGTATATATTTAAAACTTAGCCCTACATCTTTATATAGTCCATCTCTAAAAAAACCTATCACTTTAGGCACTTTCCATTTTAAATTTCCTGTATATAATACTATTGGTATTACATTTGGATATTTATAGTTCTTTTTTTTATTATTCTCTTTTTCTACTGTATCTCTAATAATTTCATAACTATATTCTAACATTCTATATGGCATATTATAGTCAATTGTTGATTGATGTTCTATTAAGTAGTAAATCTTCCTGCTTTTTTCTTTATATACAATATCTGAATTTCGTGATTTGTATTTTGATGTTACAAAACTTCTATTATATTTTTGAATACTGTCTTTAGTTAATTTTGACTCTGGATTTATAAAGTATTTTATAAATCTTACAAATTCTTCTTTATCATTTAATAAACTTCTGAATAGTTCGTCATGCTTTTTTCTGCTTTCTTCTAATTCGCTTCCGCTCGAATACATAAGGTGTGCTTTCTTCCATAACCATTGTATCTTCATTTTCTTTTTGATTTGCTTCTTCATAAGTAAATTCTTTTTCTTCTAGCATTTCGTTTACAAAATTTATTATATTTGCAAATTTATCTTGGTTTTCATTAGTTATTACAGTATATTTTCCTTTTTTTATCATTTGTTGTTTTTTCTCTAAGTATTTTTGGTACTTTAAATAATCCTGGTACGTGAATTCTACCAATAACATCACCTTTCTTTCTTTTTTTATTCTTGTTTTTGTTAATATTAGACCAAATTTATGATTTCTAATTTAACTGATAAAATTAATTGTGTCACTCCTAGGTTGATTTAAACTAATAATTAAGATAAAATAATTTTATCATGTTTTTACATATTTTGTCAATACTTTTTTTAAAATTTTTAAAAAAGCTACCATTCAACTTCATTATTGAATAATAGCTTTTATTAATTCCACATACTTGCAAAAAAGACCTATCTTTTACTTCTTTTTTCTTACTGAATATCCGAACGTACCAATTTTTTTACCTAATTCATAATATCCACCATTCGCATAGGCTATCAAATTGCATTTGCTTATATCAAAAGCACCCTTTTCATCTATATATTTTTCTGATGCGTGTACTCCAAGTACTTTTGCAATAAACATTGTGTGACTACCTAAATCTTTTTCCTCTGTAACTTGACATTCAAGAGAAATTGGGCTTTCTGCAATCATTGGGCATTTTACAAATTCAGCTTTTTGCTTGGTTAGATTCATTTCTTTAAATTTATCAACATTTTTTCCTGATTTAACTCCACACCAATCTGTTTTATATGCTAAGTCTTCAGTTGTAAGGTTTATAATAAATTCTTTACTTTGTTTTATTATTTCATAAGAATGTCTTGATGGTCTTACAGAAATATATACCATTGCTGGATCTGAACATATTACTCCTGTCCACGCTACTGTTATAATATTTGAGTTCTCCATATCTCCAACAGATACCATAACTGCTGGTAATGGATATTCAACTGTTCCTGGCTTCCATAAAGCTTTTTTATCCATCTAATCTCCTCCTTAATAAATTTATATTAATTCAATTCTTTTTGTATTACTTTCATTTCTTCTTGCCTTTTTACTTTTTTTGTTGTAGTTTTTATTAATTCTGTATGTGATACAATTAATTTTTGAATGTGTTTATATTTAGGAAACGAATTGTTAGTCTCTTTTATTTTTTCCCATAATATATTATATATATCTTCTTCTGTTTTTTCTGAATACTTTTCTTTTATTGTTTCTTCATCATATACAACTTTTACAGATAATTTTATATTTCGTTTATCTTTTTTGTCTGGTAGTCCAAAGACCATACATTCACTTACTAAGTCTATTCTATTTATATATGTTTCAATTTCTTCTGGAAAAACTTTCTTTCCGTTTTTTAAAACAATCATATCTTTGTTTCTTCCTGTTAAAGTTAGATAGCCTTCATCATCAAAATATCCTAAATCTCCAGTATAAAACCAGCCATCTTTTAATACTTTTGATGTTTCTTCTGGCATTTCATAATAACCAAGCATTACATTTGGTCCTTTAACACGTATTTCTCCAATTCCGTCTTCATCTTTATTTACTATCTCTATAGTATCATTAATCATTGGAATTCCAACTGTTCCTGGTTTTAAATGTTCTCTGTCTTCTCCTGCTATTACTGGAGCTGTTTCACTTAAACCATATCCTTGAACAGTTTCTATGCCAAAATCATTAAATCCCTTTGAAATTATAGGATCTGCAGGTGCTCCTCCAGATACTACAAATCTTAATTCTCCACCTAAAGCATCTAAAATTTGTTTAAATAATTTTCTTCTAACATCTATGTGTAATTTAAGTAAAAAATTACTTACTTTAATAGCATTTTTTATTAGTTTAGTTTTTCCTTGTTTTTCTACTTCCTTCATTATCGTTTTATATATGCTTTCAACTAAAAGTGGAACTCCTACAAAAATTGTTACTTTATATTCATTTAAATTTTGTTTTATATATCTTAGCCCATCTGGAAAAACATTTTTTAGTCCACATGCTAATGTCCATATTATACATGTTGACCCAAATATATGGTGAAATGGTAAAAATGCTATGTTTGTATCTGTAGGTCTAATGTCTTCTACACACTGTAATGCATACACATTTGATGCTATATTTCTATGTGATAACATTACTGCTTTTGATTTAGCTGTAGTTCCCGATGTG
The DNA here is from genome assembly GCA_017511265.1 of Clostridia bacterium. GTDB lineage: Bacteria > Bacillota > Clostridia > TANB77 > CAG-508 > CAG-269. The sequence goes on from JAFWKV010000006.1 coordinate 26,125, forward strand.
AATAACAATATATTCATTGCATTTTCATCTACTTTGTAATCAATATATTTTGTGTTTCCACTATCAACCTTTTTTTTGCCTTCTTCCATAAGATCTACTACATTTTTATAGCCATTTAATTTTTCCATGCAAATGTATTCTTTTAAATTTGTCTTTCCGTTTTCTTTAATTTTTTGTAAATTTTCCTGTAGTTTTGGATCAAATACTATAACATCAGCTTTACTTCTTATTAGTGAACTTTCTAGCTCCTCTAATGGTAAGTCTTTATCTAGTGGAACAGAAACCATGCCTCCTAGAAGATTTGTTAAATGTGTTAAAACCCATTCATATCTATTTTTACCTATTATCGCTATTCTTTTTCCTTGTAGTCCCATTGAATATAGTTCTGTACCAAATCCATTTATGTCTTCTAAAAGTTGTTTATACGAAATATTTGTATATTTTACGTGTCCATCTATTTTATTTTTTATTACAAATGCTGTGTTTTCATTATATTCTTTAGCAATATGATATACTATTTCTTTTACATCTTTTCGTTCTGTAGCTTCATAAAGTGCTTTTGTTTTCACTTTCATCACTCCAATTTTTAGTTTTATCCTTAAAATAATATCATAAAATTATTTTATTATCAATAAATAGAGAGTATTTTTTTCCAAGTACTGGCAAAAAAACACTCTCTATTGGGTCAACTAGCTTGCTGTCTTGAATCTTTCACTTTGGCAATGCTGCCTCCAAGCATACCACTTGCCCTTGCGCTTCTTCACTCCCGCCTTAATCTCTATCCAGCCATCTTTTGCTGAACGAGATTTGCGAATAGTTTCAAGCACAAACTCAGCTTGCTCTTTGGTAGAACATCCAAATGGAGATTCAAAAACCTCCTGAAAGACATCGCTATTTCCCATAATACTCCTTCCTTATAGGAACGTATACTTCTTATATTATACCAAATTTTTGTATTTTAGTCAATTTATTACAGTATTATGACATTTTCATAACATTTTTGTTAATATGTTGAAACCTGCTTTTAACTGTGCAATAATATTAGTATACTGAATTGAAAGGGATTTTGTAAATGGAAGATATTAATTTAAATACAAATGAATCAATAAATATTGAAGAAAAAATTACTGAATGGATTGAAAGAGGAGAAAAAATAATATATCCAGAAAATTATAAAGATTGGACAAACTGTGTAAAAAATAGAGCAAAAGATGCTTACCATGGTGCTGACCTAGAATGTGCTCTTGAAGTGATGGAAGCATTAGAAAATGATGTTAATTTAGATGAATTAGAGGAAAAATTAAATAGAGCAATTTTTTCAGAATCAGCTCATTATTTAATTTTAAGAATCATTTTAGCTTTTTCTAAATATGGTCCTGAACTTATGGAATATATTACTCATGGTGATATACCTGACGATTTAAAACAAGCTATTGATAATCAAAGGCAAGAAAACGAAAAACTTGAAAAAATAAATAAAGTTGAAAGTGTTCCTACTCAAACTAGCACTATTAATGAAACTCCTGAATTTGAACCAATGGATGTAAATGTTTCTTTGCAAGTTGTTAAAAAGCAATCTATTTGGTCTAGAATTATTAACTTCTTTAAAAAATTGTTTACGCCAAAGACTAAGTTACTAGGGTCTAGTGAAAATAATATAGACTAAATCAAACTAAAAAAGCAACTAAATGGTTGATATATAAATATATTTGGAACAAAACATAGCTGGGGCCTTCCTACAGGTCTTGTTCTGGCAATATATTTATATATCAACCATTTAGTTGCTTTTTTAGTTTGATTTAGTCTATGCTGTTTCTTCTTCTAATTTCTTTTCTTTTAACTTTTTCTCAAGATTATTGGTAATTCCTAGTGCTGATAACAAATAAACAAAAAGCACTAATGGAAGTGTAAATCTTCCAATTGGAAATCTTGTTATAGCCATTAATGAAAATAAAACAAGTTGTGCAACCACTAACACAATTCCATATTTTAAAGCAGATTTAACTATACCTATTTTATAAAATCTTACAGCTATATATACTAATATAATACCTGTAGAAACAACAATTGGAATTATATAAGGTTTAACAATGTCTTTTATATCAGTATTTGGAACGTCTTTAACTGTTATATCTTCTGCTTTTAATTCTGTGCTATATTTTTCATTGATTTTTTGTACTAAATTTGACTTTTGTTCATCTGTTATTTCATCACTAATTATAGATACAGCATCTTCATATACTTCTACTTTTTGAATTAACACTTGATTTTTTTCAAATACTTCATTTGTAATCTGTTTAATGTCTTGTGTTTCAAATGATTTTCCAATGTTTACTTCGATTTGTTGTACTGCTCTGTTTTTAATATCTACTTTAAATCCTTTTAAAATAACAACTATTGTTCCTATTATAATAAGTAAAACTATAATTGCACATATTATTTTGCTTTTGGTTGTTATATTTTTCATTTATTATTTCCTCCTATTTATCCCTTTAGAAAACTTCTTGTTATAGTTATATTGTATAGCTCTATTAATGCTAGCCCCCAAAACATTGCCATTCCAAAGCTAGTAATTGGCATCCAGTTTATAAAGCAGAATGTAATGCTTAGTATCCATATAGGTATTAATTTTATACTAAATGAAATAAGTGCATCTTTTATTGCTTTTTTTCTTTCTTTATTATCATATTCTTTTATTTTATTTAATAATTTAAAGTTACATACATAATTTAATGTATATATTGCAGCTAAAGCAGCTAGTCCTTCTAGTGTGATTGTAACATTTGTGTATCTTATTAGTAATAGATAAATTGCAATAAAGCCAATATATGCAATTGTTGCTAATATTCCTAATTTTTTATGTTTAATTATTAAAACTATAAGTCCAATAAATGCAACTATTGCTTCTACTATAGCTAATTTTATAAGCATATCTTTTGTTATATCTGATGCTGTATATTTATTATCTTCAACTTTATACTCTATTGGCATATTTCCTGTGTCTAATATTGTAGCCATAGTTGTTGTACTTTCAATATATTCATTTATTTTGTCTCTCTCTGTTGTTGCTTGTCCCATTGATAATTGAATTTGTCCATTTTCCATTGGCTCATCAAAGCTTGTTGTAATCATTTTACTTCCATCGATTTGCATTGTTATTTCTTTTTGCTTTGTTTCTTCTTTGGTGTCTTCTGATTTTTCAGTATCATCTTTGCTTTCATCTGAATTATTTTCTTCATTTTCTTCTGCATCTTCTTCAGAATCATTGCTGTCTTCTACTTTTGCATATTCATTACTTATATTTTTAAGTTTTTCTGTTCCTTCTTTATTAAACTCAATATTTAAATATACTGTTGTTCCTGATGTTGTTGTATTATATAATACATTTGATAATTTTATGTCCCCATTATCCATTAATACTTTTTCAGTATCTTCTGAATCTACTATTTCAAACTTACCAACTTGACTTACATTACTTACTGTATGATCTGTATTATCATCTTCTGGAATTTCTAATATAATTTTACCTGTTTCTTCATTCAATTTTATAATGTAGTCATTAACTCCAAGTTTTTTTAATCTATTTTCTAATATTTGTTTTGATTTTTTATAGTTATCAAGTGTTTTTACCTCTTCTGGATTCTTTTCTTTTTCCTCTGTTGTATATTCTCCGTCTTCTTTTTTATCTTCTTCTTTAACAACTTTACCATCTTTATCTTTTGTAATTGTTTCTTTTTCGTCACTTACTTCTAACTCAATTACTCTGGTTCCTGTTAAGTCCATTCCCCATGTATAATCTTTTACTACATTTTCCATTCGATTTTGTTTTTGTACATATATTCCTACAAAAGCTATTGCAACTAATATTGCAACTAATAAAATTTTTGTTATTAATTGTATCTTTTTCACTTTTACTTCCTCCATTTATAACAGTTTTATTCCATTTATAATTAATTCAAACCATATTTTTAGATATTTTGCTGCATATTTGCTCATCATTGTTCTATCCATAAATATTTCAAAATAGTCTAATATAGGACATATTTTATTATCTATTGTTAAATTTAATGTAAGTATTTTATTTTCTGTGTCTAAATTAAAATCTGCATTTGTAACCGCGTAATTTACTCTATCATGTATATCAAATACTGACATATTTTTTTTACATACCCTGTTTCTATGTACATCTGATTTGTCTGCTAATATTAGTGCTGCTGATATTGCACTTACTGCGGTTCCTGTTCCTTCGTCATGATTACCTATTGCCATCATAATTTCTGTTCTATCTTCTACTGGCATTCCCATATCTTTTAATATGTTATATGCCATAATTGCACCACTATGTGCATGGTCTGATCTATTTACACAATTTCCTATATCGTGCAAATATCCTGCTATTCTTGTAAGTTCAACTGTATGTTCATCATACCCAAGTTTTTCTAAAATGTCTCCTGCTCTTTTAGATACAATTCCTATATGTCTATATGAATGTTCTGTATAACCGTAATTCATCTAGTTGTTTTTGCGCTCCATCTATAAGAGCTGTTACTTCTTTGTTTTCTTTAACGTCTTCTAATGTAATCAATTTTTTGCCTCCTTGCAAATTTGTCTTTATAGATTTTATCCTAAATTTTAAAAAATATCAACTGTTTTACTATATTTTTTTATTTACTCCATGTAGGTTTGTCAAACATATGTCACACTTTCTTAGAGCTTTCTTTGTTTGAAATACCTAATATGTGTTGTCTGCACCTCGCAACTTTGTTGCGGTACTTAAGGAAACTGATAAAATGTACCATTTTATGCACTTTCCTTA
>JAFWKV010000007.1 GCA_017511265.1 Clostridia bacterium
TATTTATTATTCTGCTGATTCCTCTGTTTCTGGAGCTTCATAAGCCTCTAATATAGCTGCTTGAATTTTCTCTCTAGTTTCAGCATTGATTGGATGAGCTATATCCTTGAATTCTCCGTTAGGAGTTTTTCTGCTAGGCATAGCAATAAATAATCCATTTTGACTTTCGATAACTTTTATGTCGTGTACTACGAACTCGTTATCAAATGTTACAGAAGCAACAGCTTTCATTCTGTTTTCTGAACTTACTTTTCTTAAACGTACATCTGTGATTTGCATGGTGTGCACCGCCTTCCTCTAGTTTTAAATTTCTGTACATAATACGTTTATTTATGTACAATTATATTATTCTTCATTAAAATATTTTTTCCCTCTTTTTTTTACATTTTTTTATATTTTTTTTATAAATATGATTTTCATATTTATCATTACCTCATACTTATCTTTTATAGAGTAGCTAAAGTGTTGATATATAAATATATTGAAAGAACAAGACCCAATGGAAGACCCCAGCTATGTTTTGTTCAAAATATATTTATATATTAACACTTTAGCAAAAACAGTACTGAATTGTAACTGTTTATATAATTATTTTCACAAAATTGTTTAAAAAACATTGAAAAACATACAATATAAGTATATAATGCATATGTTAATAAAAAGGAGTGTTGATTAATGCCTAACATAGAAAGTATAAAAAAATATAAAACAGTCCACATGATTGGTATTGGTGGAGTTAGTATGAGTGGAATTGCCGAAATCTTACAAAACTGGGGCTTTACAGTTACAGGCTCTGATGCAAACCAATCTGCTATAACTGAAGAATTAAACAGTCGTGGAATAAAAGTTACAATAGGTCATAATTTAGAAAATCTAAAAAATGCTGATATTGTAGTGTATTCTGCTGCAGTAAATAAAGAAGATCCAGAGCTATTAGAAGCCCAAAAATTAAATATCCCAACTGTTGAAAGAGCTGAATTTTTAGGTAAAATAACAAAATGCTACAAAGATACAATTACTATAGCTGGTACTCATGGTAAAACCACTACTACATCAATGGTTTCACTTGCGTTTTTAGAAAGCAATTTGGATCCAAGTATTCAAGTTGGTGCTATTTTAGATAAAATTAATGGTAATAATAAAGTTGGAAATAGTGAACATTTTATAATAGAAGCTTGTGAATATGTAGAAAGTTTTTTAAAATTTAGGCCAAAATCCGCAATAATTTTAAATATTGATAACGATCATTTAGACTATTTTAAAACTTTTGAAAATGTAAAAAAAGCTTTCATAAAATATGTTGAGCTTTTGCCTGATGATGGTTATTTGGTAGTAAATGGAGACGACTCGAATTGCTTAGATTTGCAAAATCATACTAAAGCAAAATGCATTACTTATGGTATAACCAATAAGCACACTGATTTTTTTGCCGTAAATATTGTCTTTGATGATAATGGTTTTCCTGAATTTGATGTATATCAAAATGATAAATTTTATTCTAGAATTAAGCTATCAGTTCCAGGAATGCATAATGTATCAAACTGTCTTGCTTGTATTGCAATGTGTCATCAATATGGCATTACTCCTGAGAATATAAAAAATGCACTAGCAGACTTTACAGGTGCAAATAGAAGATTTGAATTTAAGGGAACTGTTAATGGAGCTAAGGTTTATGATGATTATGGTCATCACCCTACTGAAATTATTGCCACTGCAAAATCTTTAATGAATAAAAAATATAATAAATCGTGGGTTATTTTTCAGCCACATACTTATAGTAGAACTAAAAATTTACTTGATGACTTTGCTAAAGCTTTGCTAAATTTTGATAATATTATTGTTGTTGATATTTATGCAGCAAGAGAAACTAATACTTATGGTATTACTTCGCAGGATTTGGTTGATAAAATACATTCCTTGGGAAAAACGGCTCAATATATTTCGAATTTTGAGCAATGTGTAAAATATGTAAAGAATAATATTAATGAAAATGATATTGTTATGACCTTAGGCGCAGGAACTGTTACTCAAATTGGTCCTATGTTGGTTGAGTAATGTCAAAGGGACGTGTCAATGGGGACGGGCTTAAAGAAGATGTCAATGGGGACGGGCTTAAATGACACACATCAAAGATGTGTGTCATTTAAGCCCGTCCCCATTGACATCTTCTTTAAGCCCGTCCCCATTGACACGTTTCCTTTTAAGCCCGTCCCTATTGACAACCTCCGTCCCCATTGACAGCAACCTAAAATTATCTTACAAGCTTTTTAATCTTTCTTCTACTTGAGCTAACATTTCTTTGTATTTTTCAAGTTTAGCTTTTTCTTCGTCAACTTTAGCCTGTGGAGCTTTATTTATGAATCCAGGATTAGAAAGCATTTTTTCTGCTCTAGAAACTTCTGCTTCGTACTTTTCTTTTTCCTGTAAAAGGCGCTCTTTTTCTTCTTCTAAATCAACTAGTTCTTCAAAAGGAATAAATACTTCAATTCCTTCTGTGATTATACTAACAGCATTTTGAGAAATGCCTTCTTTATTTGATTGAATTTTTATATTCTCACCAAATCCAAGTTTCTTTATAAAAAACTCTGACTTTTCAATTGCATCTTTATGTTCTATTGTTACAAAAATTAAATCTGTCTTTTTAGATGGATGTACATTCATTTTGCTACGAATGTTTCGAATTTCAACTATTATTTCTTTTAATTTTTTTAGTTCTTCTTCTTCTTTTTCAAAGTTAAGTTCTTCTTTATATTCTGGATAAGTTGAAACCATTATACTGCCTTCACATCCAGGTAATTCTTTATATATTTTTTCTGTAACAAATGGCATAATTGGGTGAAGCATTTTTAAACAATATTCTAAAACTGTTTTTAATGTATATTTAGCTTCTTGTTTTGTAGTACAATTTTCATCATATAATCTTGTTTTAGCAATTTCTATATACCAATCGCAAAATTCATTCCAAATAAAATCATAAATTTTTTGTGTGGCAACTCCTAAGTCATAGTTATCAATGTTTGCAGACATTTCTTTTGCTAGACTGTTTACTTTTGACAAAATCCATTTATCACCTAATTGTAAATCTTTTGGCTCATAATTTTCGTCATAGTCTTCTAAATTATTTAAAACAAATTTTGATGCATTCCATAATTTGTTTGCAAAGTTTGCCCCTTGCTCAACTTTTGCTGGAATATATCTAATGTCGTTTCCAAAAGAAATACCTAAAATCAAAGAAAATCTTAGTGGGTCTGTTCCATATTGAGCTATAACATCCAGTGGATCAACTCCATTGCCTAATGTTTTACTCATTTTTCTGCCTTGATCATCTCTTACCATTCCATGAATAATTACATCTGAAAATGGAATGTCTCCTACATATTCAAGTCCTGAAAATATCATTCTAGAAACCCATAATGATATTATTTCATATCCTGTAACTAACGTATTTGTTGGGTAAAATGTTTTTAAATCCTCTGTTTGCTCTGGCCAACCAAGTGTTGAAAATGGCCATAATGCTGAACTAAACCATGTGTCTAATGTATCTGGATCTTGTGTTAGCTTTGTATGTCCGCATTTTGTGCATTTTTCTGGCATTTTACTTGCTACATGAATTTCTCCACAATTATTACAGTAATAAGCAGGTATTCTATGCCCCCAATATAGCTGTCTTGAAATACACCAGTCTTGCAAATTTTCCATCCAATTAAAATATGTTTTATCATATTTTCCTGGTATAAATCTAACTTTGCCTTCTTTAACTACTTTAATTGCAGGTTTAGCCAGTTTTTCCATTTTAATAAACCATTGGTCTGAAATTGTAGGCTCTATTGTTGTTTTACATCTTTCGCATTTTGCAACATTATGTGTGTAGTCTTCTATTTTAAGCAAATAGCCTTGTTCTTTTAGCATATTTACAATTACTTCTCGTGCTTCTATTGCTTTCATTCCAGCCACTTCTGGAATTAAATCATTCATTATCAAATTGCTATCAAAAACTTCTACAAATTCTAGTCCATTTTTCTTTCCTGCTTGATAATCATTTGGATCATGGCATGGAGTTAATTTTACACAACCTGTACCAAATTCCATGTCTACAAATGGATCAGCTATTATTGGTATTTCTTTATTCATAAGTGGCAATATACATTTTTCGCCAATTAAGTATCTAAACCTACCATCTTTTGGATTTACTGCAACACCTGTGTCTCCAAGCATTGTTTCAGGTCTTGTTGTAGCAACTGTTAAATATTCACCATCTCTATCTTTTATAGGATATTTTATGTACCATAAATGTGATTGTTCTTCTTTATATTCTACTTCTGCATCTGAAATTGATGTTTTACAACTAGGGCACCAATTTATCATTCTCTTGCCTTTATAAATGTAGCCTTTATCATAAAGTTTTAAAAATACTGTTTCTACTGCTTTTGAAAGTCCCTCATCTAGTGTAAATCTGCTTCTTGACCAATCACATGAACATCCTAATTTACGTTGTTGTTTTTGTATTGTTCCTCCATATTCTTTTGTCCAATCCCATGCTTTTTCTAAAAATTGTTCTCTGGTTAAGTCCGATTTTTTTATGCCTTGATTACGTAGACTTTCTACAACCTTCATCTCTGTAGAAATTGCTGCATGGTCCATTCCTGGAAGCCATAACGTATTAAATCCCTTCATTCTCTTATATCTAATTAGAAAGTCTTGAATTGATGCATCTAATGCGTGTCCCATATGTAGTTTACCTGTTACATTTGGTGGTGGCATCATTATACAATAGCTCTCTTTTGTTTTATCCATACTTGGTTTAAAACATCCTGTTTCTTCCCATTCTTTATATATTTTTTCTTCAAATTCTTGTGGATTATATTTTCCCTCTAGTTTGTTTGCCATATAACTTCCTCCTACATTCCTGTATTATCACGTTCAGCATAATCTGATGGTATCTCAAATAATTCATCAGGCACTGAATATGATATTTTTACTTGCAATAATTCTTGTTCTCCATCTTCTGGTATCGTTTTAATATATACTAAATTACTTCCTTCAAAATAAAATCTTGTTTTTGTTTTTTCTTCATCTATTTCCATATTTGTTGATGTTAAAAAGCCAGCAAAATTTGAGTATTCTTCATATTTATAGTCTTTTCCATTTATTATTTCATTTCCAGTAGAATATTCTGTTTCTTTTAAAGTACCTAGCATATCTGTTACTACAGTCTCTCCTGCTACATCGGCATTGTAGACTCGATATTCTTTTTGTGAGTGTGAAATCACATAAGTTTCATTGTCTTTTACAAGCGTGGTGACTCGCTCATTGCCATTGTTCATATCTATGCTTGTTTGTTCTCCCTTTTTTGCAATTGAGATTTCATAATTGTTCATATCATTCATTTCAAATAAGTATTCATTACTTTCTGACAGTTTTTTATATATGTTTTCTACTTTATTTCCTCCATCTGTATTTACAACTACAAATAAGATTATTCCTACAATTATTGCTATAACTATTGCAATAGCTATTATTACTTTCTTTTTATTTAACATATTATCACTCTTTCTAATTGACAACTTCAATCGCCTAAACAAATTCCAATGCTTCTAGCTGTTTTTACTAAATCATCATCCATAGTAACCTTACGTAAGTTGCTCTTTTCTGTATTTCCTGAAGCTGCACCTATTTGTTTATTTTTTCCTACTACTTTTTCTAGTGGTACTGAATCAAGTTTTCCGTTTTTTATTACAGTAAGTACTCCAAATTTTTCTTCTAATGCTAGTTGCATTGCTTTTGCTCCATATTTTGTAGAAAGAACTCTATCATAAGCTGTTGGTGTTCCGCCTCTCTGCATATATCCTAAAGTTGTATTCCTTGCTTCTAGACCTGTTAATTCTTGAAGCTGTTTTGCAACTGTTTCGCCTATTCCACCAAGTTTTGTGTTGTCTACACCTTCGCCATTATTCCTTGTTTCTTTTACAGATATTGTTCCACCTTTTGGAGCAGCCCCTTCTGCAACAACTACTACACTAAATGGTTTTCCCGCTTCTTTTCTTCTATTTATTTTTTCTACTGCTTTATTTATGTCAAATGGTATTTCTGGAATTAATGCTATATCTGCCCCTCCTGCTATTGCTGACTCTAGTGCTATCCATCCAGCATATCTTCCCATAACTTCAAGTACCATTATTCTATGATGTGTTTCACCAGTTGTGTGTAATCTGTCTAATGCTTCCATTGCAACTGATACAGCTGTGTTATATCCAAATGTAATGTCTGTGCATGCTACGTCATTATCTATTGTTTTTGGAACTCCAATTATATTTACTCCTCTTTTATAAAAGTCTCTTGCTGATTTTTGTGTTCCATCTCCTCCTAATGTGAATACACAATCAAATCCATCTGCTTTTATGTTTTCAATACATTTTTCTGATAAGTCTTTGTATACTACTTGTCCATTTTCTTCTACTTTAAAATTAAATACATTGTAGTTTGTTGATGATCCTATTATTGATCCACCTTTTGATAGTATTCCTGATGATATTTCTTGATTATCTAAACGGACTGTATTATTTTCTAATAAGCCTTTATAACCTTCTATAAATCCATAACATTCTATACCTTTTTCTTCACATGTTTTCTTTATTCCACGGATTACTGCATTAAATCCTGCAACATCTCCCCCGTTTGCTAAAATTGCTACTTTTTTTAACATTATTCTTTCCTCCTATGTGCATTTTAATTCTATGTGCTTATTATATCAAGAATTTTAAAATTTACAACTGTTTTTGAGTAATTTTATTGATTTTTTACCGAGTTAGCGATCTTAATGCAAAAATTACAATTTCTACCATATCATAAAAATTCTTTCTCATTCATATAATAAAACATAAAATTTTATTTTAGGAGGATTTTTATGATGTGTGGAATTACAGGCTTTGTAGATTACAAAAAAGACATCACAAGTCAAAGGAATGTACTATTAGCCATGAACAACACCTTAGCAAAAAGAGGGCCAGATGAAGATGGTTCTGTTATAAAAGAACATGTAGCGTTAGCACATAAAAGGCTTGTTGTAATAGACCCTGAGGGTGGAAAACAGCCAATGGTACATATGTATGAAGGAAATGAATATGTAATTGTTTACAACGGTCAAATTTATAATACAAAAGAACTCCGAACTACATTAGAAGAAAATGGATTTGAAATTAATAGCCATTCAGATACAGAAATATTACTAAAAAGCTACATTCATTATGGAGAAGATGTAGTAAAACACTTAAATGGAATTTTTGCATTTGCTATTTGGAACAGCAGAAAAGAAGAATTATTTATTGCAAGAGACCACTTTGGAATTAAACCATTCTTCTATTGTATACATGATGGCACATTTATATTTGCATCAGAAATAAAAGCTTTGTTTGAATACCCTGGTATAGAAAAAATTATAGATAAGCAAGGTATTTCAGAAATGTTTGGAATTGGTCCAGCACATACACCCGGAACAACTGTATTTAAAAATATATTTGAAATTAAACCAGCACACTTTGGAATTTATAATAAATCCGGTCTTCATTTTAAAAGATATTGGAAACTACAAAATAAGCCTCATACAGATAGTCTTGGCCAAACATGTGAAAAAGTTTCTTACTTACTTGATGATTCTATTCAAAAGCAATTAGTATCTGATAAGCCTTTATGTGTAATGCTTTCAGGTGGATTAGATTCAAGTATTATAACAGCTTATGCAAGCAATTATTGTAAAAACAATGGTCTACCACCTCTTGATACTTTCTCTGTTGACTATGTAGATAATGATAAAAACTTTGTTAAAAGTGAATTTCAACCAAATTCGGATAATTATTATATAGACTTAATGGTTAACAAATTCAAGACTAATCACCATAAAGTAGTCATTGATACACCAGAACTTGCTGACTCACTTGAAGAAGCAATGATTGCAAGAGACTGCCCTGGTATGGCAGATGTTGATTCTTCATTTTTGTTATTCTGTAAAAACATAAAAAAAGAATTTACTGTTTCTCTAACTGGAGAATGTTCAGATGAAATTTTTGCCGGTTATCCATGGTTTTTCCGTGAAGATGCCTTAAATAGTGGTACTTTTCCTTGGTCTATAGCACATCGTGAAAGGCAGCAAATGCTTAAACCAGAAATTTCAAATCAAGTTGATTTAAAAGAATATATCGATTTTAGATATAATGAAAGTTTATCAGATATAGAGCCTTTTGAAGAAGATGATGAAGATACAGCTGAGAAAAGAAAAATCTCTCATTTAACTGTTAACTGGTTTATGCAAACTCTTTTAGACAGAGCAGATCGTGCATCTATGTATAGTGGTTTAGAGCTTAGAGTTCCTTTTTGTGATTACAGATTAGTAGAATATATGTGGAATATTCCTTGGAATATTAAGGCTTTGGGTGGTAGAGAAAAAGGCTTACTTAGATATGTTGTGCGTGAGCTTTTGCCTGATGAAATTGTTGATAGAAAAAAGAGCCCTTATCCTAAGACTCATAATCCAACTTACTTAGCTAAGGTTAAAGGAATGCTTATGAACATTATGAATAAGCCAAATGCTCCTATTAATGATTTGTTAAATAGAAATTATATTTTAGACATTTTAAATACTGATGGTAAGTCATTTACCAGACCTTGGTTTGGTCAGCTTATGACAGGTCCACAGCTTATGGCTTACCTTGTTCAAGTAAATCAATGGCTAGAGCATTATCAGCCAAAATTAGAATTGTAAGTTGTTACTTGGAATAGTTCTATATGACAACGCAAAAAAGAGCTATTAAATAGCTCTTTTTTTACATTATTTTTTATCTATTTTGTTTTCAACTCTCTTAAGCATATTTGCAGCAAATTCTCTACCACCAATACCAAATGAAATTGCAAATGCTACTGCTAAGGCTCCCAAAATTATAACAAATGCAGCATTAATCATTTCTTTTGCTATTCCTAATTGATATAATGTAATAAATGCACCAACAATTATAATTAGAGTTTTACAAAGAAGTGCTACTCCCTTGCTTTCTGGGAATTTTTTAAGTATAACTTTTTTTACATAGCTTCCAACTAAAATACAAGCGCCAATTATTATAATAGCACTTAGTGCGTAAGGTATATAAGCAATCACTGCATTTCCTATGTTTGTTAATACATCTAACATTAATACTTTTACAGCTTCAACTAAGAAGATTGTTATAATTACATATTTTACTATATAAGCAATTACTTTTGATAAAGAAAATTCATTTTCTTTTTTGTTTTCAGCTGTAGCTTCTACTACACTATCAGCAAATTTGTCTGTTCCAATAGATACTAATAATTTTTCTAATACTTGGAATACTAAATCTGCTATAAATCTACCTACAAATAGAATAACTATAGCTACTGCAATTCTTGGTACAAATACTAAAATTTGATTTAGCATATTTACTGCAGGATCTGAAATAGCTTGTATATTTAACGCATATAATGCAGCAATTACAATAGGAATTACTATTAATACATAAACTGTATTTGCAGCAAATTCTGCTATAGATGCTCCACTTTTTGATTCAAATCCAACTTTTTTTAACCATTCATCCATTTTTAATTTTTTGAATACTGGTATTAGTAATTCTCTAACAGTTTTTGCTAAGAATAGTCCTATTATTAATAATACTACAGCTGCAACTATGTTTGGTAAATATAGCATAAATTTGTTCATCATAGATACTATTGGTGATGCTACATCATTTAACCCAAGTTTTTGGAATATTCCTGGTAAGAATAATATAAAAGTTGCAAGATAAGCAAGTTTTGTGATAAAGGCTTTAGTTTTTTCTCTCCTTTCCTCATCTACTCCTGATTTTTCAAACAATTTGTCTATTTTAATTATTGCCATTACTTTCTCAACTAGATATTTAACTATCCAAGCACATATAAAAGCAAGTATAAGAATTAATACAGCAATAATTACACTAGGAACACTATTGTTAAATTGTTCCCATAATGAAATTACGTTAAAGTTCACAACGCATACTTCCTTTCTTCATTTATTTGACATAATTTGTCTTTTCTGGGCATTATTTTATCACATTTCAAGATAAATTGCAATATGTAAACCTTAATTAATTGAAAAGAGCAAGAGTTTGTTTAACCTCTTGCTCCAAAGTTTGTAAATAATAATAAAAATATAATTAAAAACCATAAAATTGTGTTATCATTTCCACATCCGCAACCACAGTTGCAATTGTCCATCTCGTAACCAAATGTACCATTTCCTCTATCTTCATCAGGCATAATAGATTCCTCCTTTATGTTTTATATCATATACTATGCCTATTTAAGTAAAAGTGTTACAATTGCTTACTACTTAAATCTATAATTAAATCCATATTATCATCTTTTGCTGCTTTGTTTTTGCGAATTGCTCCACATTTTTTACATTTAAAAATTATTACATATCCCTTTTTGTTGCTTATTTCTACACTTTTGGGTTCTAAAATTCCGTGACAATTTTCTAATCTATCTCCTGGATTTACGTCTAAATGCTTTGAGTGTAAACAATATGGGCAATGATTTCTGCATGAATATCCTAATTTGCTAACTTTTTTGCCACAATTTTCGCAAATAAACTCTTCGTCTATTTCTGTAAATTTACTATTTTCCATTTTTATTCGATCCTCTCTTTATTATTAAAATTTAATTATAGAATTTAGACGAGGAATTTTATATAATAGCTTAAGTGTTGATATATAAATATATTTAAAGAACAAGACCTATAGGAAGACCCCAGCTATGTTTTGTTCAAAATATATTTATATATCAACACTTAAGCGTAGATAAATATATTAAGTCTAAATCCTATAATTAAATTTTAATAATGAAAATGGCTACCCCCTAAAAATTCACGCAATAGTGAATTTGCAGGTATATGTTCTACTGGAATTGGTTCAAAATATTTTAGAATATCTAAAAGTCTTTGTGCTTCAGCGTATTCTGGCTCATCATGTTTAATCTCTTGTAAAAGAGGCTCTATAGCTGGCTTTAAAACAGATATTTCATAAAGAAGTGATGTATTAAAAACTGAATCAGCCATATCTTGATATGGAAAAATATTTTTTTCCTCTCCTCTATTTACTTTATGCCAAGTTGCTAAAGTATTTTTTGCTGTGTACCCTCTAAAATTAAAATCTCTTATAATTCTTCTCATTAGCCTATTATCTGTTGTTGAAATTCTGTTATAATAGTCCATATTTAATACTGTCAGTGCACTTGTATAAAT
Organism: Clostridia bacterium; assembly: GCA_017511265.1. Lineage (GTDB taxonomy): Bacteria > Bacillota > Clostridia > TANB77 > CAG-508 > CAG-269. Next base: position 11,282 of record JAFWKV010000007.1, read on the forward strand.
CTTATACTTTTGTTCCTGTGGTATTTCTTGTGTAAGTTTATCATTTAAGCAATGAATACCTTCTATTACCAAAACTTCATCCTCATATAATTTCATTTTTTGGCCTTTATATTTTTTGGTTCCCACTAAAAAGTCAAATTCAGGAACATCAATTTCTTCACCTTTAAGTAGTTTGTTTAAATCTCTATTAAACAATTCTAAATCAATTGCCTCAAGACAATCAAAATCATATTCACCATTTTCATCTAATGGTGTATCTTTTCTTTCTACAAAGTAATTGTCAACTGATATTGTTACAGGTTTTATACCATTTAATACTAGCTGAACCGATAATCTTTTTGAAAATGTTGTTTTTCCTGATGATGATGGTCCTGCAATTAAAATCACCTTAACACCTTTCTTTTGAGCAATTTTGTCTGCTATTTTAGCAATATTTTTTTCATGTAATGCTTCTGAAAGCATTATTACCCCTTTTGCTTTATTTGCAATAATTGCTTTATTTAGTTCATATACAGTATTTATTGATATTACTTTGTTTATATTTTTGTACTCTTCTAATGCCCATTCTAATTTTTGATTTTTTATATGTTTCGGAATTTTCCCCATGCTACTTGTACTTGGGTATCTTATTAAAAAGCCTTTTCCGTATGTTTTTATATCAAATTCCTTTACTTTACCTGTTCTGTTTGCAATTGTTCCATAACTATAGTTATAATAGTCTTCACAAAAATACATATATATTTTTTTATTTGTTTCTACATCTAATTGTAGTTTTCCTCGGATTGTTCCTGTTTTTTCAAAAAATTCTTTTCCCTCTTTTCTTGTCATTTCTCTTTTTTCAATCTTTAGGTTTTGCTCAATTATTTTTTTCATTTCAACTTTAACTTTTCTTATTAGTTCTTTCGTTACTGGTTTGTTTTCAATTTCACAAAACATTTCATTTGCTAATTGATAATTAACTGATATAAGGGCATCAGGTACTATCTTTTCGAAAGCTTTTCCCATTATATATATAAGGGTTCTTCTGTAGATTTTTGTTCCCTCTTTCATTGATATGTCTACTAATTCAACTTTTCCGTCTTCATTTATCTTGTCATCTAGGTTTTTATATTCATTATTGAATTTTGCACCAACTACTGTATATTCGCTTTCTTCTATTTGTTCTTTTAAGATTTCCGAAATTGTCATTCCTTTTTTACATGTTATATTTTCTTCTTTATATGTTACTTTCATTATTTTTCCTCCTATTCTTTAGCTACTATATTTTATATTATATTTATTTATAAGTCAAATTGTAGTTATATTTTTCCATTTTTTGTATAAACTATTTATAGAGGAGTGTGATTTATAATGGAATTAAATAGGATTCATTCAATTTTAGATAATAAAGAAAAATGTGATGTTTTTTTTGGAGACAGGCCTGTATGGATTCAAGAAATTAATGATACTGTTGCTAAAGTTGGTTTTGTAGATAATTTTGAGGAAAAAGATGTATATATAAAAGATTTGTATGAAAGAAATTTGTAAAAAAATGAGGAAGAAAGAACTTTCATTCTTTCTTCCCCGGACCTGTCAAGGTCTTTGAGTAGTTATGCCTTTACAGGAACCCTCAACAGCTCCTCAACTGCAAGCAGTCGAGAATTTTCCGCTTCTAGGCAATAGATAGAGTTAAAAAGCTCCTCCTTTGCCTCGTAGAAGTCCATATTGACCTTAACGAACTCGTCCATGGTAATGCCCGTCTCGAGCTCTGCAGCCAAAAATGCATCTGCAATGAACTGCTCCATGTCTTGCTCGCCCACGAAAAAATCTCCGCCACGCGGAAAACTTGCCTCGAGTTTACTCCAATCAGGCTTGGCCCACTCATAAACCTTATCCATGTGCTACCTCCTTCGTTTGAAGTTTTTCAAAATCTGGAGGTTAGCACAAGCCCTCCAAATTTTGGAAGGCTTTTTCTCTACAAGTCTTCAATTACTATTATACCATATTCTAAACTAATTTTCAAATTTTTTAGAGTGATGCCTTGGGGACGGAGGAAAAGGAAGTGATGCCTTGGGGACGGAGGAAAAAGTATCACCTGTTTAAACTGTAAATTCTAGTTTAAATATAAACAGGTGATACTTTTTCCTCCGTCCCCAAGGCATCGCTTCCTTTTCCTCCGTCCCCAAGGCATCACTTCCTAAAACTCAATTTTTTTAGCAATCCATTTTTCTAATTCATCTATTTTTATTCTAACTTGCTCCATTGTGTCTCTATCTCTTACAGTTACAGATTCATCTTCTAATGTGTCAAAGTCAACTGTTACACAATATGGTGTACCTATTTCGTCTTCTCTTCTATAGCGCTTTCCAATGCTTCCTGCTTCGTCATAGTCACACATAAATTTACTTGCTAGTCCTTCATATACTTCGTTTGCTTTATCTGAAAGTTTTTTAGATAATGGTAAAACTGCTACTTTATATGGTGCTAAAGCTGGATGCAAGTGTAATACTGTTCTTGTATCACCTTCTGCTATTTCTTCTTCATCATAAGCGTTACATAAAAATGCAAGTACTACTCTATCTGCTCCCAGTGATGGTTCTATAACATAAGGCACATATTTTTCATTTGTTTCTGGGTCTTGATAGCTCATATCTGTTTTTGAATGATTCATATGTTGTGTTAAATCATAGTCTGTTCTGTCTGCAATTCCCCATAGTTCTCCCCATCCAAATGGAAATGCAAATTCTATGTCTGTTGTTGCTTTGCTGTAAAATACTAATTCTTCTGCTGAATGATCTCTTAAACGAATATTTTCTTTTTTCATTCCTAAGTTTAATAACCAATTTTCACAATAATCTTTCCAATATTTATGCCATTCTAAGTCAGTTCCTGGCTTGCAGAAAAATTCAAGCTCCATTTGTTCAAATTCACGTGTTCTAAATGTAAAGTTTCCTGGAGTAATTTCATTTCTAAATGCTTTACCTATTTGTGCAATTCCCATTGGCATCTTTTTTCTTGAAGTACGCAACACGTTTTTAAAATCTACAAATATTCCTTGTGCTGTTTCTGGTCTTAAATATATTTCTGCTGTACTGTCTTCTGTTACTCCTTGAAATGTTTTAAACATTAAATTGAATTTTCTTATTCCTGTAAAGTTGGTTTTTCCACAACTTGGACATGGAATCTTGTTTTCTTCTATGAATTTTGTTAACTCTTCATCTGACATTCCATCTGCTATCATATCTTTACCATTTTCATGTGCCCATTCTTCTATTAGTTTATCTGCTCTGTGTCTTGTTTTACATTCTTTACAATCTATTAATGGATCTGAAAAGCCTCCAACGTGTCCTGATGCTACCCAAGTTTCTGGGTTCATAAGAATTGCTGCATCTAATCCAACTATATTTTTTTGTTCTTGTATAAATTTTTTTCTCCACGCATTTTTTACATTATTTTTTATTTCATTACCTAATGGTCCATAATCCCATGTATTTGCTAATCCTCCATATATTTCTGATCCTGGATAAATTATTCCTCTATTTTTGCATAGTGACACTAATGTGTCCATTGATTTTAGCATAAAAGTTCCTCCTTATATGATTCTCCATCATTTGTTGATATATAAATATTTTGGGAACAAAACATAGCTAGGGTCTTCCTACTGGTCTTGTTCTTTACAAATATTTATATATCAACAAATGAACACTATATATAACACAAATTTTACTTAATAAATTCAAAAAAGTCAATAAATTTAAAGAAAGTTATTGCTAATTTATTGTTTTTGTGTTAATATATTAATTGTTATTGAATTTAGGGGTGTAGTGTCAATGGTTAGCACGATGGTCTCCAAAACCACAAGTCTGAGTTCGAATCTTAGCACCCCTGCCATTATTCTTTTAATTTTAATCTTGGATTTTCATCCATATATCACCATTATTTATATTAATTTTTCGTTTAAATATATTCTTTATTCTGATTGGAGTGATTTCTATATATCAACCTTTTTATGTGTTTTTTATAATGCTTATTTTTTTTACTTTATTTTTATCTGTTTTTTTTACGCCTGTTTTATTTAATCATTTAGCTAGTCCCTTTTCAACTTTGAACCCAGAAATAATAGATTTTAACCCTAATGGATTAGTATGGCCAAGTCCTGGCTACACAAGAATTAATTCCTATTTTGGCAAAAGAAATGCACCAACAAGTGGTGCTTCAACCTTTCATAAAGGTATTGATATTGGTGCTCCCGAAGGTAGCTCTTTTATTGCTGTTAGCGATGGTGAAATTACTTTTGCTGACTTTCTCGGTGGTGGTGGTTATACCATAACATTATCTTTTCGGAAATTTGAAGGTTTCTTATTGTCACTGTAATCCTAATTTTATTGTTCATACTGGCGACTTTGTAAAGCAGGGTCAAGTAATTCGGCTATGTTGGTCCTAAGTACGTTTATGGCGTACCTGGTAATAAGTATCATGATGCAGCAGGTAACCCAACTAATCGGTGCTACTACTGGTCCTCATCTGCATTTAGGAATTCGCAAAGACGGTGAATATGTTAATCCGCTGGATTATTTTTAGTGAAGTCTTTTGGGACGGAGGAAAAAGTATCACTAAGGAGCTAATGCCTAATTTCACAATGGATGCTCAACCAATGGGAGAGGAGAATTTTGGCAGAAATCCAACCATTTGGGACAGAGTACCCCTTAATTATTAAAATTTATTGGAATTTCGAATGTGCCGTGGAGCAATTGTACAAAATATTAAAGAGAAGTCAAAAAGGGTCCTGTATTCGGGTATAGTTTTGACTTCTCTTTTAGATTTTGTAAATTGTGTAGCAAACCGAGAAATGTAAATAAATTTTAATAATTAAGGGGTACTCTGTCCCAAATGGTTGGATTTCTGCCAAAATTCTCCTCTCCCATTGGTTGAGCATCCATTGTGAAATTAGGCATTAGCTCTTTAGTGATACTTTTTCCTCCGTCCCCAAGGTATCACCAAAAGACAGCACTAAAAATTTTTCCAAAACCAATCTAAACTATTATCTATGCTTTTCTTATTTGTAGCTTTAGCATCAATATCATCAACCCATAAATAAGCAAAAAATGATACTAAAACAAATACAAAGTCAATTGCTAAGCAACCTGTTAGTACTGAAGAATAACTTGAGTTGTCAGCAGATAAAGTTAATAATTGTATAACATGCATAATTAATAACCCTAAATGCATTACCAATGGTATAATGGCAACATAGCTCTTTTTAACCTCTTGCCCAAGAAATACCAAAAGCAATGTAATTACAGCTAATAAAAATAATGTAAGTGGACTTGTTATATTAATTATAAACATATAAATTCCCCCTATTTTTTCTTAAGTTTATATATTTTTTATATCATAAAAAAATTTTTTTATCAATATTATTTTAATTTTTCTTCTATTAATTTTGCTATTTCTGTTGCTTTTTCTTCAATATAGTTTTGATCTTCGCCTTCTATCATAACTCTTACAAGAGGTTCTGTTCCTGAAGGACGTATTAGCACTCTACCATTTCCAGAAAATTCTTCTTCTAATTTTTGTATTGCTTCTTTTATTTCACTGTCATTTTCATATTCATATTTTTTTTCTGTAGAAACATGTGCATTTACTAAAACTTGTGGATATGTTTTTAGTTTCCCTGCTAATTCTGATGCAGTTCTGCCACTTTCTAATATTGCTTGTATAAGCATTAATGAAGTTAATATTCCATCTCCAGTAGGATTGTAATCTAGTAATATTACATGACCAGATTGTTCTCCACCTAGATTGTATCCACTTTTAAGCATTTCTTCTAAAACATATCTATCTCCTACTTTAGTTTGAATTAAATTAAGTTTATTTGCTTCGCAATATTTATTTAATCCTAAATTACTCATTACTGTAGCAACTACAGTGTTATTTTTTAATTTTGATTTTGCTTGTAAATAATTAGATATAATTGCAAGTAGATTATCTCCATCAATAATGTTTCCTAGCTCGTCTATTGCTAAACATCTGTCTCCATCTCCATCATAGGCTACACCTAGACTCATTTTATTGCTAAGCACATAGTCTCTAAGCATTTCTAAATGTGTAGAACCACAATTATCATTTATATTAATTCCATTTGGGTTATTATTAATTATGTGGCATTTAATACCTAATCTTTTAAATATTTCTTCTGCTACTTTATATGTAGCTCCATTTGCTGTATCAATAGCGACTTTAAATTTTTCTGTGTTATATTTTTTTATATTTTCAGCAAATTGTTTTTCAAAAAAGCTTATGTAATTTTCCATTAAGTCTAATCTAATTTCTGATACACCTATTTTTTCTCCTACTGCTGTAAATTCTTCAAGTTTGCCAGAGTCCATTATCTCTTCTATTTCTTCTTCGATTTCATCTGGAATTTTCATTCCTTTATTACTAAAATATTTTATTCCGTTAAATTCAAATGTATTGTGTGAAGCTGAAATTACAACACTAGCATCTGCATTTAATGTTCTTGTTAAATATGCAACTGCTGGTGTAGGCATAACTCCTAATAATTTAACATTTGCTCCATAACTTAAAAAGCCTGATGTCATAGCACTTTCTATTAATGTTCCTGATATACGTGTATCTCTTCCTATTAATATTGTAGGAGTATGGTCTGTATGTTTTGATAATGCATATGCTCCTGCTTTTGCAACTTTATATACTAATTCTGGAGATAATTCTGTATTGGCAATTCTTCTAATTCCATCAGTTCCAAAATATCTTCTCATTTTTTGTCCTCCTTTTAGTTATGACTTAAAAACCAAATAGTCCTTTTTTTATTTTTTGTGGTGTATCAATTTCAATATTTTTATTTTCTAAAACTAATTTTGGATTTATAGTTGTTAGTTCTTTTATTTTATCTTCTAATACTATTTTACTAAGTTCTTCTATTGCACTTGGTATTTTAGTATAAATACTTTTATGTCTATGAGCATCAGAACCTAAAAAATGTATAAAATTATTTTCTATTAGTTTTGTTACAGTTTTTTTTGCTTGCTTACCATATTGCCCAATAATACTACCATAATTGCTTTGAAATAAAACCCCTAATTCTATTAACTCTATTAATAAATTGGGATCTTTTTGAACATATTCATATCTTTCAGGATGTGCAATTATTGGTATGTATTTATTACTTAACATACTATATATTATATCCTTTAAATTTTGTATTTTGTGTTGAAATGGCAACTCAAATAAAACATATTTTGAGCCATTAATGCTTGAAGCTTTATGTTCTTTAAGCCAATTACTTATATTGTGATTTACATATATTTCACTACCTATACATATTTGTAAATCTATGTTTTCTTCTTGTAATTTATGCATAATGGCATTTATATGTTCCATTCTTTCTTTTTCTTCTACTTCATAATATCCTAAATAGTAATGTGATGTTGAAACAACTGTAGTAAATCCTGCATTTTTAGCTTCTTTTAACATATCAATTGTTTCATCAATATCACGTGCTCCATCATCTATACCAGGTAGAATATGTGAATGCATATCAATCATTTAAACCACCATTTTTTAATTTTCTTCTTTCTTCTTCAAGATATTTATTTATTTGATCTATAACATCTTGTGTTGTACTTAGTATTCTATTTTCATTTTCCTCTGTTTCTGTAGCTATGTCTTCTTTTACTTCGTTATATATATTATTATACTGATTTGTTGTTTGTTTATTATTTGTAATTTCATTGTCTATTGTATAATTATTATATACATTATTTACTTCCACTTTTTCTTCTTTGATTTCAGCAATGTCATTATTCTGAATTTCATCTATAGTTGCAACATTATTTGTTGTATTATAATCTTCAAAATTCGAAATATTATCTTCCATTGACTCTGGTGTAGTAATGTTTTCAGCATTTATATTATTATCTTCTATATTTGTGTTAATTTCTGAAATATTATTATAATCTGCTGGTATTTCAGGTTCAATATTTTGAACTGGCTTTATTTCTTCATTTGTTATATAGTTTTGAGTTTCTTGATTATTTTCTACTTGTATAGTATCTTCAATTGCTTTATCTTCCTCGGTTTCCTCGTTTTCATTCTTTTCAGTTTCTTGAACATACTTAAAAGGTATTTTATTTATTTTTTCTTCAATACTATCAAATTTTGCTTTTTTATTCCAGAAAAAGTCAAAATGTGTTTTTGAATGTTTACTTTGTTTTTCATTTATTACTATAGGAGCTGTACTTCCATATCCTCCATAATAATATGTGCCTTCATATTTGCTTGCTGATACAGGTATTTTGTTTACAACAACTCCGGCAACTTTTCCACCTACATTTTCAATTGACTTTTTTACTCTAGCAACATTATCAATTTTAGTTTCATTATGTGCTGTTACTAAAATAGTAGAATCAACAATTCTAGAAAGAATTGGTGCATCTGTAACTAATAAACTTGGAGTACCATCAAAAATAGTTATATCATACAATTCTTTTACCTTTTTATTTAATTCTATCATTTTTTCAGAAACCAATAATTCTGAAGGGTTTGGTGGAACATTACCAGCTGGCATTACATATAAATTTTCAATATCTGTTTTTTGCACAAATTCATCTAAATTGCGTTCCTTTTTCTCTCCATCTACAACACCTGATAGGTAGTTTGAAAGTCCTGGCGTTGGTGATATTCCAAAAATACTAAATTGTCTGCCCTTTCTCATGTCTGCATCTATTATTAAAACTTTTTTTCCTGCTTGTGCAAATGTAACAGCTAAATTAGCAGCAGTCCAACTTTTGCCCTCTCCTGGTAATGTGCTTGAAACTAATAATGTTTTTAATTCTTTGTCTGAATTCATAAATTGTATATTTGTTCTTAATGTTTTAAACATCTCAGAAACAGGAGATTTTGGATCATTGTATACAATTAATTCTTTTCTCATTTTCTTTTGCCTCCCTTTTCACCATCATAATCATACATTGATATTGATGCTAGTACTGGAACCTCAATATTTTTTTCAATATCGTCTGTAGTTTTTACTGTTGTATCTAGCATATTTGCAACTAATATAAATCCTATTGAAACTACTAAACCTATTATTGCAAATATTGCGATATCTTTTTTATGATCAATATTATATGGTCCCTCTGGGATTTCAGCTTTATCTACAACATGAACATTGTTTATATTATATATTTCTGCAACTTTTTTAGTAAATACTTCTGCTATGCCATTTGCAATTTTAGCTGCATAAGTTGCATCTTTGTTTGATACTGTTATTTGTATAACCTCTGTATCTTTAAGTGCACTTACTGTTACATTGTTTCTTACAGTATCTTCACTTAAATCGTTAAGTCCTGTATTTGAAAGTACTTCACGTATTATAGCTTTACTTTTTATAAGTTCACTATATGTAGCAACTAGTTTTGAGTTTATTGTTATATCTGTTGCTGTAATAGAATCTGCTGCAGCTGCTTGTTGTTGCTCAGGTGTTGCTGTATTGCTGTCTGTTTTTGTAAGCACTAATGTTGTTGATGCTTTATACTTTGGAGTTACAAAACCTAATGTATATATTGTACCAATAACTGCAAAGAATAAAACAACTAATATTATAGTTATTTTTTTCTCCCAAAATAATTGAAATAATTGTTTTAAATCTAATTCTTCCATTTTCTCTCCTTTTTCTTGCCTTCTTCAGTATTTATTATTTTTATTATATTACCTACTATTATTGCAACAATACCTATTGCTAATAGTATCCATCCTATATTTACAAACATATTTAAGATATCAGTTACTATATTTTGTAATACTAAAGATATTGAATTATTTAGTATTTTAAACTGACTTACTTTTACTTTACTATTTATTATATAATAAGTTGCAGTTATAAACGTTCCTGATGATAATAATGCTATTCCTATATTTGAAGCAATATAATATATTTTTTTAATATTTAATGCAACTAATAGTATAAATATCACTGCTACTGCGATAAATAATGCTTTTTGTGAAAATTCTACTATTTTAGTTATTTTTTTATATGCTTCATTTATCTTTTCTTCATATTCTGTGTGTGAAATTGTGCTGATATATTCATCTGCAACTGTTTCTGCAAATTTATTTATACTTGCTTGCATCTTGTCTGTAATTATTTCTTCTTGTTCTTTTACTTTTTGATTGATTTTGTCTATAATTCTCTTTTTTATTTCATCAGTGTTTACTTTTTTGTCTGTTCCTTCATATATATTTCCAAGTATTGTTTCTGTGTCTTTTTGTATATCTTCTACTGAACATACATCATCAAGTATAATTTCGTCTATTCCTGATGGGCCTATGTAATTTTCAAAAGCTGATTTAATTTCTTCATGTAAATTATCATAATATTTGCTTGTTTGCAACATTTTATGTGCATAAGCTTCATCTAAAATTGTTGAAGATGCTACTTTTATAGTAACTATTCCAATAATTACTGCTGTTAATACTAATACCAATACAGCTTTTAGAATTTTTATTGCAAGTTTCATTTAATTGTTCCTCTCTTTCTATTATTTTACTAAGTTTGCATATACTACATACCTTTGTGTTGCATATCCTATGTTGTTAAATGGATAGCATGTGTATACCATTAACTTTTCTTCATTTTCTTGTATTGGTAATTTATATGTTTCTGTTTCTTCAACTATTTGCATATCATATATTTCATATTTAAATTCACCATAATTTGCTTTTATGGTTATTTCGTCTCCAATTTGTAATTCGCCAAAACGTCTGAACACATTTTTAGAGTTATGCCCCATACATATTACTGAACCGCCTTCACCTGGGAAATAACTTCCACTTGAATGTCCTACACCTTTTTTTAATATTTCCATTGTGTCTCCAAAAAATAATGGTAGGTCTACATTTATTTTAGGTATTTGTATTGTTGCATATTGTGTTCCATATTCTGGATATGAAGTTAATTTATTTGCGTTTGCATCATATTTAGCTTCTTTAGTTGTTTTATTTTCTGTATTAATTGATATAGTATTAGCAATTCCAAACACTAAGTCTATTTCTTGCCCAAAAAATATTTTTAGTGATATTAAAAGAAATGCTGTAACTAATAAAGCAACTATTAAATCTATAATAGTTGCTTTAATTAACTTAACTAGCTTATTATGCATTAGCTAATCTTTTTTTAGCTACAAAACCTGCAGCTAGGGCAATTGTTGCTATTGAAGAAATAACTAAAGCTAA
>JAFWKV010000008.1 GCA_017511265.1 Clostridia bacterium
CCTTGATTATATTTTATTAAACATTACGACCTTGTTGTCGCTTCCCATCCTAAGAAAGGTGGGGAAGCTCCAGCCGACTACGCTTCGCTCCGCCTACGCGGTCTACATTTTTTAATAAAATATAATCAAGGACAAGGTGATGCTTTTTGACCCCGACCCCAAAGTCATCGGCAGGATGATGTTTTTTTGCCCCGTCCCAAAAGACAGCAGCTCAATCCCTCTTGGCATATTTTCAAAATTTCTTGACTTTACGTCAATTTAGGCATATACTAAACACATAAAATAAAAAGGAGGAAAACCACATGGAAGGCTTAATCGAAATTAGATGGCACGGTAGAGGTGGACAAGGTGCAAAAACCGCTTCATTATTGCTTGCCGATGCCGCATTTAACACAGGAAAATACATTCAAGGATTTCCTGAGTATGGCCCAGAAAGAATGGGTGCACCTATAACTGCATACAACCGTATAAGTGACAAACCTATTACTATTCATAGTAATATTTATGAACCAGACTACGTTGTAGTTGTAGATGATACTTTATTACAAGCTGTTGACGTAACAGCAGGACTTAAAGAAACTGGCGCTATTGTTATTAATACAACAAAGTCAGCTGACATTTTAAAAGAAGAATTAAAAGGTTACAAAGGTGATATCTACACCATTGATGCAAGAAAAATCTCAATTGAAGCATTAGGAAGGTATTTTCCAAACACCCCTATGCTTGCAGCAATTGTTAAAGTTGCAGGTGTAATGACAGACGAAGAATTACTTGAAGATATGAAAGGTTCATTTAAGCACAAATTTGCTAAAAAGCCAGAAGTAATTGATGGTAATATGAAAGCCTTAGAACTTGCTCTAAAGGAGGTTAAAAAGATATGACAGAAATAAATTCAAATACACCTATGGATGATTTAACAATAGGTGGAAATATATATCAAGCAGGAAATGCAAGAGAATTCAAAACTGGTGACTGGAGAAGTAGCTGTCCAGTATTTCATGAAGAAAAGTGCAAGCAATGTGGTCTTTGCTTTGCAGTATGTCCAGATGATTCAATTCCTGTAGGAAAAGATCAAAAAAGAACAGATTTTAATTATGATTATTGTAAAGGATGTGGCGTATGTGCAAAAGTATGTCCATTTGGTGCAATAGAAATGAAGGAGGGTGTAAATAAATGAGTATAAGAGAACGTTTAAGTGGTAATGAAGCAGTTGCAACTGCAATGAAACAAATAAATCCAGATGTTGTAGCAGCATTCCCTATCACTCCTTCAACTGAAATACCACAATATTTTTCAACATTTGTTGCAAATGGTAGTGTAGATACAGAATTTGTTGCTGTAGAAAGTGAACATAGTGCAATGAGTGCATGTATTGGAGCACAAGCTGCTGGAGCAAGAGCAATGACAGCAACATCAGCAAATGGTTTATCTTTAATGTGGGAAATGATTTATATAGCTTCAAGTTTACGTTTACCTATGGTAATGAACTTAGTAAACAGAGCTGTATCAGGACCATTAAATATCCATAATGATCATTCAGATGCTATGGGAGTTCGTGATAGCGGTTGGATAATGCTATTTTCAGAAAATAATCAAGAAGCATATGACAATAACTTAATGGCACACAGAATTGCAGAACATAAAGATGTTCAGCTTCCTGTAATGATATGCCAAGATGGATTCATTACTTCTCATTCTATTGAGAATATAGAACTTGAAGATGATGAAACTGTTAAAAAATTTGTAGGTGAATATCACCCAGAACATTATTTATTAAACAGAAAAGAGCCAATTGCAGTTGGTCCACTTGATTTACAAGGATATTTATTTGAACATAAAACTCAACAAGCAAATGCTATGAGAAATGCTAAAAAAGTTATTGAAGAAGTTTCAAAAGACTTTGAAAAATTAACAGGTAGAAAATATAGTTTCTTTGAAGAATACAAATTAGATGACGCAGAAATTGCAATAGTTTGTATGAACTCTACAGCTGGAACTACAAAATTTGTTGTAGATGAGTTAAGATCAAAAGGTGTAAAAGCAGGTCTATTAAAAATAAGAATGTTTAGACCATTCCCAACTGTTGAAGTTGCAAAAGCTTTATCACACTTAAAAGCAGTTGCTGTTTTAGATAAATCTGATTCACTAAATGGTGCTGGTGGTGCATTATATGAAGATGTAGTATCAAGCATGTATGTAGCAGGAAACAATGTACCAATGGTAAACTATGTTTACGGTATTGGTGGTAGAGATACTAAATCAGATGATATTGAATCTGTATACACAGACTTACAAGAAATAGCAAAAACTGGTAAAATAGATAATCCATATAGATATTTAGGATTAAGGAAAGGAGATGCAAAATAATGCCATATAATTTAAAAGAAGTAGTTGCAAATAAACCATCAAGATTTACAGCAGGTCACAGAATGTGCGCTGGTTGTGGAGCTCCAGTTGTTGGTAGAATGGTTCTTCGTGCATTAAAAGAAGAAGATCATGCAGTTATTGCAAATGCTACAGGATGTATGGAAGTTTCTACTTTTATTTATCCATACTCAGCTTGGACAGACTCTTTTATTCATACTGCATTTGAATGTGCAGGAGCTACCCTATCTGGTGCAGAAGCTGCTTATGTATCATTAAAAAAACAAGGAAAGTTACCAGAAGATGAACATACAAAATTTATCGCTTTTGGTGGAGATGGTGGTACTTATGATATAGGTATTCAAAGTTTATCTGGAGCAATGGAAAGAGGTCATGACATGGTTTATGTTTGTTATGACAATGGTGCTTATATGAACACAGGTATTCAACGTTCTTCTGCAACACCTAAGTTTGCAGATACAACAACATCTCCTGCAGGAAAAGTAATTCCTGGTAAAATGCAATCAAGAAAAGATTTAACAGAAATTATGGTTTCTCATCATCTTCCTTATGTTGCTCAAACTTTAGCTTTAAATCCTTTTAAAGATTTATATGAAAAAGCTGAAAAAGCAATTTATACAAAAGGTCCTGCATTCTTAAATGTTATGGCTCCTTGCCCTAGAGGTTGGGGTTATGCTACAGACGAATTAATGCAAATTAATAAATTAGCAGCAGATACTTGCTACTGGCCTTTATATGAGGTTGTAGATGGTAAGTATCACATCACATACAAACCTGCTAAGAAGCTTCCAATTGAAGAATTCTTAAAACCTCAAAAACGTTTTAGACATATGTTTAAACCTGGTAATGAGTGGATGATTGAAGAATTCCAAAAAGAGGTTGACAGACGTTGGCAAGATTTACTTGACTTGGAAGAAGTTACAAATAAATAGTGATACTTTGGGGACGGAGTAAAAAGTATCATGATGTTTTTGGGGAACTTCTTAGCCGTTGCATCTTAGATGCTTACGGATAAGTGATGCCTATGGTACGGACTCAAAAAACATCACAGCAAAACCCACACGAAAATGTGTGGGTTTTGTTTTGATTCATATTCTATAATTTCTTATAAATTTAATTATCGATATATTCATCTAAGTCATAACAGTTGTTATCTTTGTCTATAGCTACAACAGTATAAAAGCCACTTAAATCATCATCAACAACTGCATCTTGTATCTTGACTATATTTTTTAATTGTCCTATTTTTCCTTGTGTACTAACATTTTTTATCATATTTTCAATTGTAGAATACTCTATAGTTCCATCTTCCATTTGGAAAATGTATACCTGCCCTGAAATATCCTGTCCTATTCCTCCTATATGAACATCAACAACTTTTTTGTTAAATCCAGATATTTTTTGACTTTCATCAGTTAATGTTACATTATACCATTTAGATAAATCATTTAAAGTACTATTTATTTTTTCATCTTTTATTTTGGTATTCCAACTAATATATGGAATTCCTGAATTTAATGATATCATACAAAGATTATCACTTATTTCTAAATCATATTTCCAATTAGAAATTGCATTTTTTACGGTTCCTGTACTTAATGATGGAACTATAAATTTTTCATCATTTGAATTATTTGTGTCAGTATTACTTTCTTCTGTATTACTTACAACATTTGACGCATTGTTTAACTTATCTTGCAATTCATTTTTCTCTGTTTGTGTTTTGCTTATTTGTTCTTTCAATCCAGTAATTTCTTTATCAAGTTTTTGATTTTGCATAAACACATAAATCCCTGAAATAATAGCTATAAGTAACACTATAACAGTTATAAACATTGGTAAGCTAATCTTTATAGGTTCTTTCTTCTCCATTATTTCACCCCCTTATCTTTTGTACTATAATTAAATTTTACTATTTAATTATATACATATAAAATATATTTTTCAACACTTTTTGACAATTATTTTTGCAATAGTTAATTACATGAAAAAATGTAATAAAGTATTGAAACTAATGTATAATCTACTGATTTTTAACATATTTTGAATTTCTTCCACTTCCTATTATTCTAATTACACCATTTTTTACCATTGTTCCTAAAACAGCTTCTACTGTTGTGCTACTGACATCTGGTAAAATCTTGCATATTTCTGCTTTTGAAATAGGAGTTAAATTATTTAATACAGTTGCTTCAATTCTTGCTTTTTTAGTAATTTTATTACTATTAACAATGCTAAATCTTTTATCTAACTCTTTATAACACATATATAATGTTAATAAAAAGTTCTCTATAAAAGGAACATAGCTTTGTTTACCTTCTATCCAATCAATAGATGATAATCGTAATGCCTCATAATAATTACCTTTACTGTTGTTTATTTGTTCTTCAAAAGAAATATATTTACCAACGTCAAATCCGTTTTTATATAATAGTAATAACGTTAACAATCTTGACATTCTTCCATTTCCATCTCTGAAAGGGTGGATACAAAGAAAATCAAGAATAATACAAGGTATTAATAAAAGTTGATTAATATTTGCATTATTACATGCATCATTATATGCCAGTACAAGTTGTTCCACTGCATCTGGTGTTTCTTTTGCATTTAATGGTTTAAATCTAACTTTTCTATTTCCCTGTCTATCTTCTTCAATAATATAATTATTATTGATTTTATATTTACCTGCATCTTCAGATCCTGTGTATGACATTAATATTTCATGTAATCTTAATATTGTATTTTCATTAAATTCTATATCTTCATAATGTAAATGTATTTCATTTAAAGCATCTCTATATCCAGCAATTTCATTTTCATTATGATTTAATGGTTTGCTATTTTGGTTTACTATTTCTTCTATACGCTCATCGCTAGTTACTATTCCCTCTATAGCATTTGAACTTTTAACAGACTGAACTTTAGCTATTTTCTCTAATTCTGTAAATATTTTTATATATTCTTCTTGTCTAATTTTTGCTCCCATTTTAAGTGAATAAATTGTACCTGTGATATTTATTAAATTAGCAGGTAATAATCCATTATCTAAAAAAGAATAGTCAAATCTTTTCATCTTACTTCTCTCTTTCTGCATATTTTTCGCATTTTTATATGCATATGTTATTATGTTTTCTGCATATATTTTACCATTTTATATGCAGAAAGTCAATGCATATATGTATTGTTTACGGAAAACCCCACACAAAAAAGTGTGGGGTTTTAGTTTTAAATTTTATTTATAGAATCTATAACACAATGTCCATTATAATCTTTTATTGTAAAATTTAAAGTATCTTCCTCATAATATTCATTATTATCAACAACAGATGATACTTTTGCAGTATAAGATGTATTATTAGTTTTAGTAATGCTCTTTATAGTATAAACGCGCAAACCTCCACCGCCTTCTAGTCTATAAAGATATCCATCACTATTTGCTTTGATGTATTGTGTTGTGTTCCAGTTCTTTTCAAATTCATTCTCTGATACATAATTTAACATTGCATTCTTATAATCAGCAAATTTAACTGTTGTTATTACTTCACCATTACTTTGAAAAGAATCTTTAGATGGATTATAATTTAATTTTCCTTTTTCTGTTAAATTTTCAAATAGTGCACAGACTCCTGCATGCGCTTGTAGTTCCAGATAATTAGCTAAAGCTGTTTTTACTTGTTCATCTGTAAATGATACACTTGTGTTATTATTATTTGAAGCAGTATTATTCTCTGTTGAATTGTCCGTATCTGTATTACTTGCTACATCCGTAATTTTATTTAATTTCTCTTGCAATTCATTTTTCTCTGTTTGTGTTTTACTTATTTGCTCTTTCAATCTGTCTATTTCTTTATCAAGTTTTTGATTTTGCATATATACATATACACCTGAAATAATTGCTACAAGTAACACTATAATTGTAATAAATAATGGCAAACTAATTTTTATTGGTTCCTTTTTCTCCATTATTTCACCCCCCTATCTTTTGTACTTTAATTAAATTTTACTATTAAATTATATACATATAAAAATTATTTTTCAACACTTTTTGACAATTATTTTTGTAATATCTATTGACAGATTTTACCTTCATAGTATATAATACATTTGTATTAGTACTTTATTATTTTATCAATTAGATTAATAATCTAAAATATTATATTCTAATATCAATCAAAATAAATAAAACATAATATAGAAAAATTAGTATTTTACGTTATATCCTTGAAAAAATGTATTATTCATGGTAAAATATTTATAATAAATTATTGTAAATATTTTCGCTTTATGGTGGTGCGAATAACAAATTATCCATTTCGTTAAATATTTTCGCTTTATGGTGATGCGAATAACAAATTATCCATTTTGTAAATATTAATGCTTTCTATAGTTAAATAGAAAGCATTTTTTATTTAAGGAGATGAAAATATGCAACTAGAAATTGGATATGTCTATCATATAAAAAATGATTTTTTTGATTTGGTAAAAGATAAGAACCTAATGAAAAATCATGAAAATAATAATTCAAGACCAAATTATTTCTGTATTAAAAAAGAAAATAATATCCTATGGTTTATTCCTATGAGTTTAAATATTGAAAAATATAAAAATATTAGAGATATGAAAATAAAGAAAAATGGACAATGTGACACAATAGTAATAGGTAAATACAAAAGTAAAGAGCAGGCATTTCTATTACAAAATATGTTCCCTATAACAGAAAATTACATAGATCACATTGATACTGTAAGAAATACTGCTATTCCTGTTGTTGAAGGACTAAAACAAAAACTTTTACATAAGGCTAATAAATTATTAATATTAAGGGGAAAAGGTATAAATCTAATTTTTCCTGATGTAGATAAAATTAAACAAATATTATTAAATGAGTCTAAAGATATATAAAAGAATATTAATGTCAATTGGAACGGTTCTAATTGACAACTTTTTTTAACATAATTTATCTGTAACATACTAACATATTAATTGGTTTATTAATTGAATTTAAAATTACATTTTTTCAGTTATTTTTAATGTAAACATTAAGTTGCATTTAAAAAGCTGAGGCAGAAAACTTTCAAAGTTTTCCACCCCAACTATTGACTTTTAGCCTATTTTTGTTATAATTTGTTATCCCATATTTTTATTTCTTTACCATTTTTATCAATTGCATAATGATAGTCTCCTCTAACATTTATGTCTTCAATATCCTTTAATTCTTCAATTTTTATACATTTAAACTTTATGTCTTCAGGATTTTTGGTACCATACATAACTTTAATTATTGGGCCTGATAAGTCTACGCTACTTACAGTACCGTCTTTCATTAAAATCATAACTTCTGGACTTACATCGGTTGCTCTATTTGCAGCTATAATTTTTTTTATTCCTTTGTCTAATCCTGATACTGTGTATGATGTATTATTAATTGGTTTGTTAAAGTCTGAATTTGTCCACATTCCATCCTGGCTTTTTAAAGTTATAGTTATGTTATCATCTTCCAATTTAGCAGAATAACCTGATTCACTGATTTCTTGAGTAAGAGCTGTTGTCTCTTCTTTTTCTTTACTTGGTGTAATATCTTTATTGTCTACATTACTTGTTACATCAGAAATTTTATTTAATCTTTCTTGCAATTCATTTTTCTCTGTTTGTGTTTTGCTTATTTGCTCTTTCAATCCAGCTATTTCCTCATCTAGCTTTTGATTTTGCATATATACATATATCCCTGAAATAATAGCTACAAGTAACACTATTATTGTAATAAATAATGGTAAACTAATTTTTATTGGTTCCTTTTTCTCCATTATTTCACCCCCCTATCTTTTGTAAAATGTTTCATATAAATTATTTATGACAACACAATCTAAATTTTTTATTTGTTAGATAATAAATTAATCTCGTTCATTTCTTCATCATTATCATATTCTGATACCTTTACAGAATCCTTATTTTCAGTAAATTCAAATATTATTTTATATTTATGTCCAGATACATTTTCTTCAAATTCATATTGTTTTTTAGCATTAACTTTTGCTATTCCTTTTACTTCTCTATCTAAAGTGCTTGTTTCAAAATCAATTCCACTGTCATAATTAAAATTTAATTCAGTATCAGTTAGCTCATAAATTTTAAGAGTTCTAGCGTTTCCTCGTGAAGCAGCTCTATCAACACTCACAAATTCATATTTGACATTTTGTGGTTTACTTTTAATATTATTGTTAGAATTCTCTATACTATCATTTTTCTCTCTTTTCTTTTTTAATAATTAAATTATATACATAAAAAAATACATTTTCAACCCTTTTTAGCCAAAAAAAATTCCAGCTAATCTGGAATTTTTTCAGGTTGTCAATTAGAACCGTCCCAATTGACAAGTTATTAAACTAATTGTAATATAGCTACTTCTGCTCCATCACCTTTACGAGGACCAGCTTTAACTATTCTAGTATATCCACCTACTCTATCTGCATATTTAGGTGCTATTTCGTTAAATAACATTGCAGGTACATCTATATTGTTACCTTTTTCGTCTTTAACTTTATTTGTTTTTCTCATTATTTTTCTTCTAGCATTTAATCTAGATGGCATATCTTTTTGTCTCTTTTCAGTAGTTTCTTCTTTAACTACTTTTAAGAA
>JAFWKV010000009.1 GCA_017511265.1 Clostridia bacterium
GGTATATTAAAAATTTGTATTCCAAAAAAAGAAGAAAGAAAAGAACTTCCAGAAGCAAAACATATTGAAATTAAATAATATTTATAAGGAAATGGTTTTATATAGAATCATTTCCTTATTTAATATATAAATTACAATTTCTTTTAAGATTAATATTCAGAATATCAGTAACATTATAAAGAAGAAGTTATGAGTTATAGATTTTATTATAAATAATGCTATAAAAATAGACTAGATTTTCTAGCCTATTTTTCTTCATTATCTAACTTATTTGAAATATTATTTTGCAATTCTTCTAAAAATTTTTTACTTGGTTCAGAAAATACCTGATACTTTTTCCATATAATCATGATATTAGACATTAGTTTAGGTTTTAAAGGCTTAAAAACTAAATTACTAATATTAGTAGTATTTATTAAATGATCAATACAAAAAGCATTTCCAATGCCTTCTTCAACCATTAAACCAGCATTATAAATAAGATTGTATTTAGCAACAATATTTAAATCGTGTTTTCTATTTTCAAACCAGTTTTTTAGATTTGGTGCATCATTCGTTTGACTAGGGAAAATAAGAGGCATTTTAATCATGTCATCTAAAGTTATATAGTCTTTAGATGCAAATGGATCATCTTTTTTCATTAAAATTCCCCAATTATCAAAGTATGGAAGTTTAATAAAATCATATTTTTTTAAATCTGCGACACCCATAAGAACACCAAAATCTAATAAACCCTTATCTATTCTTTCACAAATAATATCGCCATTTCCACTATACATTTGAAAATGTATTTTAGGATATTTATTAGAAAGAGATTTCATTGTTTGTGTAATTATTTTCATTCCATCTGATTCACCACCACCAATTAAAACTTCGCCAGATAAATCAGTATGAGTTTGAATAAATTCATTATTTGTCTTATCAACTAAATCTATAATTTCTTGAGCTCTTTTCCTTAACAATATGCCATCATCAGTTAAAGTTATTTTTCGATTACTTCTAATAAATAAGTCTTTACCAAGCTCTTTTTCTAATCTTTGTATAACTTTTGTAAGTCCTGGTTGACTAATATATAAAGATTCAGAGGCAAGCTTTATACTTTCTTCTCTTGCAACTGCTAAAAAATATCTTAAATCACTTATTTCCATACATATCACTCCTAAAAATTAAAAATATTATATTATATTTTCACATAACTGTCAATTATATATTCCTATAACAAATAAGTATTTGTCATTTATTAAATAATAAGGTATAATACAATTGAAATTAAAAAGAAAGATAAGATGAGTAATGAGAGGAGAACAAAATTTAAAAGAAGCAATTAAACAAAATTTGGTTGACAGTGGATGCAACAAAAAGCAAATTGAAGATTTTTTTAAATTATATGAAGAAAATAATAAAGAGCAAATATTAAAAATGTTGAAAGCACATAAAGAAAACTTATTAAAAAAATTAAGAACAGATAAAAGAAAAATTGATGATTTAGATTATTTAATTATAGATATTCAAAATAATTTTAAAAATTGAAAGGAAGTAAGATTATGAACAAAAAAATCATTATATCTATTATTTTTGTAATTATTATCTTAATAGGAATAATAAGTAGTGTATTATTTAATAAATTAAATATGAAAAATAATAGCAATATAGAATATGAAGCAACAAAAGATGAATTATCTAATAATATTATTTCTAATTCAAACATTGAAGTAAAAAATAATAATAAAATAATAAATAATAGTTCAGAAATAGAGAATATAGATAGTAATCCTGTAAAAAATGAAACTATATCAAGTAATACATCTAATTTAGTACAAGAACAAATAACGCAAACTAAAAAGGAAAGTATGGATATGATAAAAATTAAAGTTAATAATAATGTTTTAGAAGTTAATTTAGAAGATAATGAAGCTACAAGGAGTCTAGTAGAAAAATTAAAAAATGGAGATATTAGTGTAAATGCAAATGAGTATGGTGGATTTGAAAAAGTTGGAAATTTAGGATTTAGTTTACCACGAAATGATGAAAGTATAACTACATCAGCAGGAGATATAGTTTTATATCAAGGAAATCAAATTTCTTTATTTTATAATTCAAATTCATGGAGCTACACAAAGCTTGGTAGAGCCACAAATGTAAATGGTGATGAATTAAAAGATATATTAGGCTCAGGAGATGTAACTTTAATATTAAGTTTAGATTAAAGGATGGTATAAATGGAATTAATAGAAAATAAAAAATATGATGAAGAAAGAGCTTTATATAATATAAAAGATACAGAAGTAAAAAAATGTATATTTGCAGGATTAAAAGATGGAGAATCAGTATTAAAAGAAACAAGAAATATTATTGTAAATGAGTGTAAATTTTCTTTAAGATACCCAATGTGGCATGTTCAAAAATATAAAATTTTAAATTCCCATTTAGATGATAAAACAAGAGCTTCTTTATGGTATTCAAATGATGGAGAAATAAAAGATACTACAATAATAGGAGTTAAAGCTTTAAGAGAGTGTAACAACACACTAATAGAAAATTGTAATATAGATTCAATAGAATTTGGTTGGAAAACCAATAATACTGAAATGAAAAATACAAAAATCGTATCAGAATATATTTTTTTAGATAGTAAAAATATAAAATTAAATAAAGTTAATTTTAAAGGTAAATATTCTTTTCAATATACCGAAAATATTGAAATAACAAATTCGGCTTTAGATACAAAAGATGCTTTTTGGCATTCTAAAAATGTAACAGTAAAAGATAGCATTATAAAAGGCGAATATTTGGCATGGTTTTCAGAAGGACTAACTCTTATTAATTGTAAAATTATTGGAACACAGCCTTTATGTTATTGTAAAAACTTAAAATTAATAAATTGTGAAACTGAAGGATGTGATTTATCATTTGAATATTCGGAAGTAGATGCAGATATTAAAGGAAATATTATTTCAATAAAAAATCCTAAATCAGGGGTAATAAAAGTAGATAGTGTAGATGAAATAATAAATGAAGATTCTATTATGGAAGTTAAGGCACAAGTAATAATTAAGGAAAAATAAATATAAAGGAGAAAGTTAAAAATGAGTAAAAAAGTTGTAGTTGTATCAAGTAGTTATAGAAAAAATGGAAATAGCGAAACTTTAGCAAATGAATTTATTAGAGGAGCAAAAGAAACTGGCAATGAAGTAGAAACAATATATCTTCGTGATATAAATTTAAATTATTGTAGAGGATGTTTTGCTTGTTTAAAATTAAATCATTGTGTTATAGATGATGATGCAAAAGAATTAATGGAAAAATTAAAGATTGCTGATGTTTTATGTTTGGCAACACCAATTTATTATTATGCTGTAAGTGGGCAACTTAAAACATTTTTAGATAGGATGAATCCTATTTATAGTGCTGGTCATAATTTCAAAGATGTTTATCTATTAACAGCAGCAAATGATACAGATGAAAGAGCTATGGATGGAGCAATAAAAGATATAGAAGGTTGGGTAGAATGCTTTGATGGAGTAACTTTAAAAGGCATTGTAAAAGGAACTGGTGCAAATGATGTAGGAGATATATTAAGCCACAAAGATAAATTAGAAGAAGCTTATAATTTAGGAAAAAATATATAGGTTGGAGGTGAGATAAATGAACAAAAAAGTATTAATTGTGATTTTAGTTTTATTAGTTGTAATTGGTTTGATTTTAGGAAGATATTTTTTATTTAATAAAAATGAACATAACTCTCAAGCAAATCAATATAGTAGTGAAACGGGTAGTAATGAAAAAAACAATATACAAAATAATAGTGAAAAAAGAACTGCGACAAATAGTTTAAGAGAAGGAGAATCTATTCAAACACAAGATAAAAATAAAGCTACAAGAGTTGTAAATGGTGGAACAAAAATAAAAATGACATTTGGGGATACAATTATTTACGGAGTTTTAAATGATTCTGAAACAGCAAAAGCTTTGATTCAAAAGTTGCCTATTACACAACATGAATCAAGATATACACATGATTTTTGTGGTGTAACAGAAAAATTACCATATAATGAAGATGAAGTTCATTATGGTTGGCTAAATGGAGATATTGATTATGCTATAGATGCACCATATTATACAATTCTTTTCAAAGATGAAGAAATATCAGAACAGTATGGAGATCAAGTAAATATAGGGGTTATAACTTCACCAATTAGTGAAATTGATAAATTAAGTGGAAGCTTTGATGTTAAAATAGAATTAGATAATTAAAGGTATATGAAAATGAAAAATAAAGTATATAGAATGATTGTAGATATTTTAATGTTTATATTTATGTTATTAGAGTATTCAAAGATATATACAGGGCAATTAATACATGAAATATTAGGTATTGCATTATTAATATTATTTATCATACATAACATTTTAAATATAAACTTTTATAAAAATATATTTAAAGGAAAATATAATTCTTCAAGAGCCTTTTTAACAATCGTTGATATTGGATTTCTAATATTTATGGCTCTTACAATAATTTTAGGAGTACCAATATCGAAAGAATTATTTAATTTTTTTAGTATTGCTAATGGATCTATAATTAGTAAACTTCATATATTGTTCAGTTATTGGGGAATGCTATTTTTAGCAATGCACATAGGATTACACATTAAAACAATTTTTGCAAAATTAATCTGCAAAGTAAAGAAGAATAATTTTTTAAAATATGTAGTAATTTTGTTGCAAATATTAATTGTAATTTATGGAATAAAATTATTTTTTAATACAAATATAATTAATTATATAATTGCAAAATCATCATTTGGCAATTATACAAAAAATATTTGGATTTCATTATGGAATAATTTTATGATAATTTTCGCAATAGCTATAATAATATACAATTTTGAAAGAATAATAAATTTAAATAATAAAGGAAAGAAGGAATAATCCATGAAAAAAGTTAAAATAATAATTATTTGTTTAATAGCATTAGTAGTTATCGGAGGATTAGCTTTTGTTATTATAAAAAACATTAATACAGAAGATAAGCAAACTTTAGATGTGTCAATTACTGATGAACAAGGAAAAGAGGCAGAACTAAATTTAAATAGCGATAAAATATTAGTTATTTATTTTTCAGAAACAGGAAATACACAAAAATTAGCAAAACTTATTAGTGATAAAGTTGGTGGAGATTTTGTGAGAATTGAAACAGAAAAAGTGTATCCAGAAGATTATGATGAATTGGTAGATGACGCTAAAAAAGAAAAAGATAATAACGATAGACCAAAATTAAAAGAATTAAATATTAATTTAGAAAATTATGATACTATATTTGTTGGTTATCCAATATGGTGGTATCAAATGCCAATGGCTATGTATACATTTTTTGATAATTATGATTTTGCAAATAAAACTATAATTCCATTTAATACTCATGAAGGATCAGGAAGTTCTGGAACTTATGAAGATATTCAAAAACTAGAGCCAAAGGCAAAGGTATTAGAGGGGTTACCAATTCGTGGTGGAGATATGACTTCAGACCAAAGCAATAAAGTTGATAATTGGTTAAAAAATTTAGATATTTAAAAAATGTGGAGGTATTAAAATATGGAAGAATTAAAGTTAGAGCAAGAATGGGATAAAGTATTTCCTAAAAATGAAAATGTAAATCATAAGAAAGTAACTTTTATAAATCATTTTGGAATTACACTTGTAGCAGATATGTATGAGCCAAAAGAATACGAAGGAAAATTACCTGCAATTGCAGTAAGTGGACCTTTTGGAGCTGTAAAAGAACAAAGTTCAGGATTATATGCACAAGAAATGGCTGAAAGAGGTTTTTTAGCAATAGCATTTGATCCATCATTTACAGGAGAATCTGGAGG
Source organism: Clostridia bacterium (assembly GCA_017511265.1). Lineage (GTDB taxonomy): Bacteria > Bacillota > Clostridia > TANB77 > CAG-508 > CAG-269. Next base: position 5,874 of record JAFWKV010000009.1, read on the forward strand.
AAAACCTAGATATATGAACTCTCCTGATATAAATGTTGAGGACTTCCAATCAGCAGTAGATTTCTTATCTAATTTAGAAAATGTAGATAGCGAAAAAATATCAATAATTGGTATATGTGGTTGGGGAGGAATGGCTCTTCAAACAGCTTGTATAGATACAAGAATCAAATCTACTATCGCAGTTACTATGTATGATATGTCAAGAGTTAATGGAAATGGTTATTTTGATAAAGAAGATAGTGAGGAAGTAAGATATAATAAAAGAGTAGCAATAAATACTCAAAGAACAGAAGATTTCAAAAAAGGCGAATATAAACTTGGTGGTGGTGTAATTGATCCATTACCAGAAGATGCACCACAATTTGTAAAAGATTATTATGCTTATTATAAAACTCCTCGTGGATATCATAAAAGAAGTCTAAATTCTAATGGTGGATGGAATGTAACAGCATCTACTTCACTTATGAATACAAGATTATTATATTATTCAAATGAAATACGAAATGCAGTATTGATAGTACACGGAGATAAAGCACATTCATACTATTTTGGAAAAGATGCTTATGAAAATATGATTAAAGATAGTAAATATACAGATAATAAAGAATTTTTATCAATAGAAGGTGCAACACATTGTGATTTATATGACCAGAAAGATATTATACCATTTGATAAAATAGAAGCATTTATAAGAAAAAATATTTAATAGGGAGTAAGTAATAAAATGGAACGAGAAGAATTTGATAGAATAAATGTATTTGGATTAGGCAACGAAAATATTGATTATGCACAATATTTTATTGGAAAATCATATTTAAATTATTTGACAAAAATTGATGATGCAAAAATAAGTTTATTTAATGTTACATTTGAACCTAGATGCAGAAATAATTGGCATATACACCATAGTAGCAAAGTTGGAGGACAAATTTTGATATGTATTGCGGGAGAAGGTTGGTATCAAGAAGAAGGAAAGGAAGCAGTTAGTTTAAAACCTGGAATGGTTATAACAATACCAGCAAATACTAAACATTGGCATGGTGCAAAAAAAGATTCTTGGTTTTCACATATTGCTATTGAAGTACCTGGAGAAAAAACTTCAAATGAATGGTGTGAACCTGTTGCTGATGAGGAATATAATAAATTATAATCATACATATAAATTACAATAAATAGGGCTGATAGTTGTTGCAATTATCAGTCCACTATTATATAATTTTACAAAAGATTGACAAAGTAATAGGAGAAAAATGAAAATAAAACAAATAATAATAAATCTAGGAATATCAGCAATTATAGGAATAATGCTCGGAAGTATAACAGAAATTGCCTTAATTATGAATTATAAATGGTTAATAGAAATTACTCAATCATTTACAGTATGGGGAATAATAATATGTTTGATTGCAATCTTTCCAAGAAAATATATATTTTCAATTCTAAATCCAGCTACAACAATGACTTCTATGAACATAGCATATTATATGATAAGACTAGTAAAGTCTGGATATACTAATGTGCCTAATCTAGAAATGTACACTTTAACAGGAATAGCTGGAGCACTATATTTAGGAACAGCTATATATTTAATAAAAAACAAAATATACTTACACAATAATGACATTAAGCAACAAATATGCAAGTTGCTTTTTATGACTATATTTGGAGTAATATTTGCATCAATAGGATTCTATAATTCTATACGACATAATTTATTCTATAATATTGATTTAGGCATTATTATTGGATTTATAGTAAGTGGAATTGTATCAGTTTCAAAAGGCAGAAAAGGAATTATGGGAATTCTAAATTCTTTTATATATAAATTTGCAAATGAATTAAGAATATCTGAAATTCCAGAGGAATATGAAAAATATTTTTCAGAAATTCAAGACTTTAGTTCAAACGATTCAATAGATAAAGATACAGCATGTAGAGCAATGATTAGCAAATTAAAAGATGAAGTATATTTTAGAGTAAGACTAGATGAAGAACAACTTTAAAAAGCAAAAAGATACAGATAATAGAGATGATGAAGAAAGATAAAGACATTTACCAAATGGTAGATGTCTTTTTAGTTGGGGTGAAATTTAATGGAAGAATTAAATATTAAAGAAATAATAAGAAGTAAAGAGGAAAAAAGAATATTAACAGGAACATTATCTGGAATAGAAGATGAGTATTATAAACTAAAAAATGAATATATACCATGTGCAATAGTTTGGTATCATAACATAAAGGTTTTAATTCCAGTAACACATCTTGCAGCAAATGCAACATGTATGGGAAAGAAATATCGATAAAAGCAGACAATTTAAAACATACTTATATTGTTAATTGAAAAAACAATTATAAAAATGGAGAACAACTAAAAGTTAGAATAAAAAGGCTAGATATTATTAACAATGATATAGTTCTTAGTGCAAAGGATTTAGAAGTAAATATTTTGTTTATAAATTTTAGATGATTGCCTGTAATAGGTAAATATTTATTATATACTACTATCATAGGAAATGAGAATTGCGGATGTGGTTGCCACTTTTATTCCACGATTTCTTTCGTGAGAACGGAGGTGGTGCTATGATAGAAGCTGTTTTATTAGCAATAATATACATACTTTTATTTGGCTTAGTTGTCGAAACTATTATAGTATTTGCCTTAATTATATTTATAGTATTTTTAAGCAAATAGACAATAAAAAAACACATCTGTAACTTGCCCAGTTCGGTGTGTTTTTTTACATATCAATTAGGCAACCACGTTTGTGGTTTTTCATTTCCTATATATATATTATACTCAAATTTTCTGAGGTTGTCAATGAATTTTGGATTTAAGTTTCGGGATTTTGCAAAAATAATTTTAAAATTATAATTAAATTGGTAAAATATGTATAATTAATCGTATGTTTTACCAGTTTAATTATTTTTATATTCACTTAGTAGTGCTATTAAGCCTATTGCATATTTTACCATCATATTCAAGTTATTTATAGACTTTAGTGTCCTTACTCTAAAGTTCTCAAAATGATATTCCTGTTTTTTTAAATTTGAAGTATTCTTCTACTTTTTTTAGAAAAATTAGCAATTTCTCTTTTCATTTGATAAGTATTTGTGGAAAAACCTCCATTTTTTGTTTAGTAGTAATTTTTTTTTAGCAACTAAATTATACCAAACAAACGAGGTTTTTTCTTTATTTTTAACGAAATTTTTTCATTTTGTGGATAACATATCTGTATTTTTTCAAAAAATCCCGAAACTTAAATTTACATGTATGCAATGGGAATAGGAGGAGAAATGGCTGTTGCTGGAATGGTTACCTCAGACTACCTTTAAAGTTCCACTGCCGAGTGTAGAAATTTGCACTCGGTTTCTTTTATAAAAAAGCAAACAGAAAATTATGTAGATTTGACAAAGATGAAATAATATGTTACAATAAAAAACATAATTTAAGAGTTTATCTAGGATTATCAAATCCGAGCGATAAAGGACAATTATAATATAGTGATTGTTTACACGAAGTAAGATATATAAAAGTCTTGCAAGGGAGTCTTAAAGAGATTCTTTTGTGAGACTTATTTTTATATAAGGAAGGTGTTTAAGTTGAATGAAGAAAGATTAAAACTAGTTGTTCCAACAAATGAATATAAAGAGCAAGTAATGCAATACAGAAAGATATTTTTAGAAAATGATGAATCTTTAGATGGTTGTGCTGGATTACAAGAATGTAATACATACGAAGAGTGGATTGATTTTGAGAATAGATTATCAAGAAAACATGGTGAAGGTTATGTTCCATCAGATGTATACTTAGCAATTAGAAAAAGTGATAATAAACTTGTTGGAATTATTGATATAAGAAAAGGCTTAACAGATTTTTTATATAATTATGGTGGAAATATTGGCTATAGTGTAATTCCAGATGAAAGAAGAAAAGGTTATGCAACAGAAATGTTAAAGCAACTTTTACCTAAATGCAAAGCTATAAATTTAAATAGAGTTTTACTTACTTGTGATAAAGAAAACATCGCGTCTAGTAAAACTATAATAGACAATAATTACAAATGGTTAGAATTTTATGATTATTCCTCAAAAGTAAAACTTACTGCAATTTATGACGAAAACAATGAAATTATTGAATGGTATTTTGATATTGCAAGAAAAATTGGTAAAGACAATGGAATACCTTATGAAGATGATTTATATCTTGATGTTGTTGTAACACCTAAAGGGGAGATTATACTTCTTGATGAAGATGAATTAAAAGAGGCTTATAATAAAAGAGAAATGACAAAAGAAGAATATAAAAATGCTTATAAAGAAGCAGAACAATTAATGAATAAATTAAAAAATAATAAAGACAAATTAAAAGAATATACGGATAAATATTTAAATCAATTGCTGGGAGTGATATAAATGATAATAGATAGTTTTGATAATAAATCAAAGGCAAAAATAAATCCTAAAGTGGAAGGAGAAAAGGAATATTCCGTGTTCAATACAAAGAATATTCCAAACTAGTAGCCTAATTTATACTGTACAACTTTTGTAGTTCAGTACATTTTTACTGCTTCTTTATTTTAGGCTTAGAAATAAGTGAAGCAATATATCCAAAAAATACTGCAGCAGCAATGCCACCAGCACTTGCTTTAACACCGCCGGTAAAAGCACCAACAATGCCACTTTCTTTAACAGCTTCAATAGCGCCTTTAGACAAATTATACCCAAAGCCAGTTAAAGGTACAGTTGCTCCAGCACCAGCGAAATCAACTAAATACTTATATATTCCAAGGCCACCTAAAATACAACCGAACAGTAACATAAGCAACCAAAATTCTTGCAGGAGTAAGTTTAGTTTTATCAATTAAAATTTGCCCAATAACACATAATAGACCACCAACAACAAAACAACGCAAAAGTTGCATCCAATCCATATTCATCAAAAAATCCATAATTTACTCCTCCTAATTAAAGCTCAATACTTATTGCATGAGCAATTCCTGGAATTGACTCACCTTGCTGAGAACTTGTAGCATTCATTAAAGCGCCAGTTGCAATAAGCAAAATTTTTTTGATTTTTTTATCACGTAATTGCTTAAAGAAATATCCAGAAAAAACACTTCCACAGCATGCACAACCACTACCTCCAGAATGAGTATCTTGATTTTTTTTATCAAAAATTAAAACACCACAGTCATCATAGTTAGGTTCAATGTTATAACCTTCTTTTTTAGCTAATTCTGTTAAAATTTCTTTTCCAATGTAGCCCAAATCACCAGTAGCAATTACATCATAATAACTTGGAGCTCGATTAGTATCTTTAAAGTGGGTTATTAAAGTATCTAAAGCTGCAGGAGCCATAGCAGCTCCCATGCTATTACCATCTTTTATACCCATATCAATAATTTTACCAGGCGTAATATGTGTTACAAAAGGACCATTGCCTTCTTTGGAAACAATAGCACTCCCAGCACCTGTAACAGTCCACTGGCTAGAAGGTGGACGTTGATTACCAAGCTCTAGAGGAAATCTAAATTGCTTTTCTGCACTACAAAAATGACTAGAAGTAGCAACAAGCACATTTTTAGCGCAACTTTCAGCTAAGACTGAAGCCAAGGACAAACCTTCAACAAAAGTTGAACAAGCACCAAAAATTCCAAAATAAGGAATGTTTGCATCACGTAAGCCAAAACTAGACGAAATACATTGATTTAGTAAATCACCAGCAAAACAATAATCAATATCACTTGTAGCAATACCAGATTTTGAAATTACCAAATTTGCAGTTTCTTTAATTATCTTACTTTCAGCTTTCTCCCAAGTACTCTCTCCCCAAAACTCATCATCCAAACATTGATCAAAATATTTTGCAAGAGGACCATTAGCCTCTTTTGGCCCCACAATACACGCTGTTTCTGAAATTGTTGGGGGATTATCAAACTCAATAGTTTGTTTTCCAATTTTTTTCATAATAGTCAAACTCCTTTAGTGATGTTTTTTGGGACGGGGCAAAAAAACATCACATATATTTATTTTAATGATGTTTTTTTGCCCCGTCCCAAAAAACATCACACAAGAGTAATAGATTGTGTATTAAGAATCAAATAAACAAGTCCAACAATAATTGAAGTAGAAATACCAAAAACAAGAACTGGACCTGCAACAGTAAACATCTTACCGCCAACACCCATTATATAACCTTCGGACTTATATTCCATAGCAGGGGAAACAACAGAATTAGCAAAACCAGTAATTGGGATAAGAGAACCAGCTCCGGCAAACTTACCAATTTTATTAAACAAATTAAGTCCTGTAAGAAATGCACTAATACCAATTAAAATAATAGATACAATAGTTCCAGATATTTCCGTACTTAAACCTCTTTGAGTACATATATTAAGAATAATCTGACCTATTGAACAAATTAGTCCACCAACCCAAAAGGCATTTATACAATTTTTAAAAATAGGTGAATTGGGTGATTTTTGATTAACATATTCTTGATACGATTTTTGAGTATCTAACGGATTAGATTCCATAACAAATCCTCCTTATTTTCTATCTAAATCTACAGTGAAACTTAAATCTAAGTCTACAAAATATTCAGAAATTTTATTGCCATCAATGTTGGCTCTTTGACTTAAAATTTCTACTGTTTTCAAGTAATCAATACTTTTGGATGCTTCTGCGATTGCTTTAACAATAGCATCCTTCCACGAAACTTGTGACGAACCAGTAATAAGTAAATGTTTTTCTATATCCATAACGAACCTCCTAAATCTTTTTACTTATAATTTCCCAAAATTTCATAATTATACTAGAATTTTATTTGTTTTTATTATAAAATAAATAAAAAAACAGGAGTGTATATGGACAAAGTAAGAGAAGAAGCAGTAAAATGCTTATATAAAATAGAAAAAGAAAATGCATATTCAAATATAATTTTGGACAAAACAATAAAAAACAACCAAAAAAAATTCAATAATAGAGATATAGGACTAATAACAGAACTAGTATATGGAGTAACAAACTGGAAGCTAACAATAGACGAAATAATCAAAAAACATTCAAAAATAAAATTAAAAAAAATATCACCGTGGATAATGAACATACTAAGAACAGGAATATACCAAATTATATTTCTAGATAAAATACCAAAATCAGCAGCAGTAAATGAAAGTGTAAATTTAGCAAAAAAATACGGACACAAAGGAAGCAGTAGTTTTGTAAATGCTATATTAAGAAAAGTAGACAAGCAAGATTTAAAAGAACTATATAATATAGAAGACAATATACAAAAAATATCAAAAACAACATCAATGCCAGAATGGATAGTAAAAGAACTACTAAAAGAAAAAACACTAGACGAAGTGAACGAAATTTGTAAAAATTCAAATCTAAAACCAAACCTAACAATAAGAGTAAACACATTAAAAATAAATGAACAAGAATTGGAAGAAAAATTGAAACAAAACGAAATACAATTTAACAAAACAGAAATAAAAAATTTTCTTACAATAAAAAATGTAAAACAAATAGAAAAAATAGACTTATTTAAAGGTGGACTATTTACAGTACAAGACTTATCGGCAGGACTAGTAGCAAATGTGCTAAGCCCTAAGGAAAATGAAACTGTATTAGATTGTTGTAGCGCTCCAGGAGGTAAAACAACACACCTTGCAGAGATGATGCAAAACAAAGGCTACATTGAAGCATGGGACATACACGAACACAGAGTAAACCTGGTAAATCAGAATGCCAAAAGACTTGGAATAAAAAATATAAAAACAAAAATAAAAGATGCAACACAATTCGACAAAAACTTAATAGAAAAATATGATAAATTATTATTAGACGTTCCCTGCTTAGGGCTAGGTGTAATTAAGCATAAGCCAGATATAAAGTGGCAAAGAAAATATGAAGATATACAAAAAATTTCAGAAATTCAATATAAAATTTTAGAAATATGTTCACAATATCTAAAAAAAGGTGGGGAACTGGTATATTCAACTTGTAGTATTTTAAAAGAAGAAAATCAAGATATAATTGAAAAATTCTTAAAGCAAAACCAAGAATTTCAATATGGAAACTACAAAGAAATACCGAACTATGAACAAATAAAAAAATTCATTATAAAAGACCAATACTTAAGCATTAACGTAAGTAAAGAATACGACGGATTTTTTATTTGTAAATTAAAAAGAAAAATATAATATTACAGAAATATTACATTTACTTTACAATTCTGTTAAATGTGTTGACTTTTTTTTAGATAATTGTAAAATAAAAGCAATAACACAAGAAAAAAATACAAAAGATTCAAAAAGACCACAAAAGATAAAATCTTTTCAAGTATTTTTTGCGTTCAAAAAGCAAAAAATAAAAATGATATTATTCGAAGGAGAAAACAATGGCGAGTTGCTTAGGACTATTTATAGAAAGTAATTTAATAAAGTACGCTAAAGTTTCTAAAGACCACGACAACACAAAAATTGAAGCATTCGGGCTAAAATTTTATGATGACTTAGAGCAAACAATAAAACAAATAGTCGAAGAAACATATAGTTACAGAACTCCAATAAGTATAAATTTAACAAATGAAATGTATACTTATTTTGACGTGTTTTCTTTGCTTGGAAAAAATTATTTACCAAAAGTTGTTAAAACAGAGTTTGACTCATATTGCACAGAAAAGGGGTATAACCCAAATGTTTTTGAAACAAGATATGCATTAGTAGAAAATTTAGAAGACAAAGAAAAATTAAAAGTAATTAATGTAAGTGCAAACAAACAAGAACTAAACAGACGAGCAGCAATGCTAGAAAACTATAAAGTATCAACAATATCACCTGTTTCAATGACAATAACGAACATAACAAATCCATCAGAAAACGAAAATGCATTAATAGTAAATATGGAAGAAAACACAATAATAACAACAATTACAAAGAAAAAAATATATAATGTCGATATTATAGACGAAGGAAGCAGTGAAATATTAAGCAGAATCAACATGAAAGAAAATTCTTATGTTAAAGCTTATGATGCATGCAAAAATACAACAATATATACAGCTGAAGGAATGGGCTTAGGAGAAGAACAACCATATATTGATGATATAATGCCAACATTAAAGAAAATAGTAATGCAAGTACAAAACACTATAAATAATAGTTTAACAAAAATCAAAAAAGTTTATTTAACAGGAACATTAACATGTATTAATAATATAGATTTATATTTTCAAGAATATTTACCAGAAGTAGAATGTCAAATACTAAAACCAAGTTTTGTAACTCTTGATGGCAATGAGATAAATATAAGAGAATATATAGAAGTAAATTCAGCGATTTCATTAGGTATACAAGGGTTAGGTGCTGGAGTTACAGGAATGAACTTTAAGCAAAAGGGATTCTCTGATTTATTAAATGTAAGTATAGGTGGAAAAGGTAAATCATCAGGTAAAGTAAACAAAGGCGTAAACTTTAATTTGAAAAGTTTAATAAGGCCAGATTTTGGGACAACATTAACATTAGTTGAAAGGAATTTGATAAGAGGCGCAGCAGGATTATTTATGATTATAGTAATATATGGTAGCCTGTCAACATTTTTAAATATACAAATGCAAAATAAACAAAATCAGGTTAAAGACTTAACTGCAAAAACAGAAGAACAAATTAATCTTGCAAAAGATGATAAAGACAAAATAGATAAAAAAACAGCAGAATATAAAAATATGGTAAAAACATTACAAGATATAAATGACAGAATTAGTGATATTAACCAAAGTAGAAATATAATACCTAATTTATTAAATCAAATAATGTTTGTAATACCAGATAGAGTACAAATAATATCTATTGAAAATACAGAAAATAAGCACATTGTAATAGAAGCACAATCTGATAAATATGAACCACTTGGATACTTTAAAGCAAAACTTAATTCAGATAGAGTATTATATAATGTGGTTTCAGATAGCGGAGTTAGCAGTGGAAATGTAATAAAAGTAACCATAGAAGGAGATTTACAATGAGAAAAACATTGATTATGCTAATGATATTCCTATTAGGTGTAATTGTTATTGTAATGATGCTAAATTCTCTTAGCGTTGGTAACTTAAAAATACTTGGACTTAGAGATTTAAATGCAAAAAATAAAGAATTAGATTCTCAAATCCAAAATCTTTCAAGTCTAAGTAGCACAGGATACCAAAAAGCTTTAACAGATGTAGAAAATAGCACAAAACAATATAAAACATCTAAAGAAGAATATGATCAATTAGCAGCAGTAAGTGCTGAAGGACAATTAAGCACTGCAAGTCAATTACAAAAGTATGAAATTGAATATTTATGGACAAGAATTGGAACACATGCAACAAAAGAAAATGTTGTTATAAAAATGGAAGTCAGTGCAAATTCAACAAGTTCAGCAACAGGATATTATGATTTAAACTTTACAGTAACAGGAGGATATGTTGCTATAACAGACTTTATTTATGACATTGAAAATGATTCATCATTAGGATTTAAGATTGAGAACTTTAAAATGACATCAGGAACAGCAACATTTTCATGTAAAAATATCTCAATAAATATAGATCCATCTGAAATTACTTCAGGTGAATCAAATGAAGACAACTCAAGTAATACAAATTCAAGCACAGAAAATACAAACACAAAAAGTGATAATACAACAAATACAACCAATACAACAAGCAATACAAATACAACTTCAACAAACACGTCAACAAATACAAATAGTGCAGGAAATTAGTTTGAATAGAAAGGAAGGATTGTATGGCTAAAACCATAATTAAGGAAGTTATAATAGTACTACTTTTATGTTTAGCAATATTATTAATTTTAGCAGTATTATTATATTCATATATACCAAACAATAAAGTTATTCCAGAATTAGTTGCATATAAAACACCAGAAGATGCCAAAGAAGTAATAAATGAATCTGAGGCTGATACTTCAAAGGTTATTATGAGTTATGAAATTAATTCTTCAGATATAAGTGCAGCACAAAGGACAAATGTATATAATCCTGGAAAGGTTGATCCATTTTCAACTTATACACCACCAGCATCAACAGAAGGAACAAATGGAAATACTACCTCAGGAACAACAAGTACAGGAACTAGCACCACAGGTAGTGGCAACACTACAACAGGAGAAAGCACAACAGGAAGTTCATCAACAGAAGGAACAGTAAATGGTTCTACAACTGGAGGAACAGGAACTTATTACACGAACAACGGAACAAAGTAGAACACACTAAAGATGTTATATTAATTTTTATTAATATATAAAAAATCAAAAGAAAAGGAGGGATAAGTATAATGAGAGAACAAAAAGGTATTACTCTAATTGCATTAGTTATCACTATCATTGTATTATTAATATTAGCGGGGGTAACAATCGCTATGTTAGCAGGTGAAAATGGTATACTAGGAAGAGCAACAGATTCAAAGGGAGTGAATGCAGAGGCACAAGCCGTAGAAAAAACAAAATTAGCATATATGGCTGTTAGAACTGAAATTGCTTCACAACAAGCTATAGATGGTAATTATGACCCTACATCTACAACAAAAGCAACAGGTGAAACAAAAAGTAACTTTGACAAATTAGTTGATGTTGTAAAAAATGATATACCAACTGGCAAAGATGGCTGGACTATTGGCAGTACTGGTTCAACTATAACACTAGTATATAATGATGATTCATTTAATTCTAGTGACCAAAATGCTAAATTTGAAATTGAAATCACAAATGCAGAACCATATGCTGAATGGAATGAAACACAAGTTGGCTATACTTCAACAAATTAAAACATGTTGATTGAAAGGAGAAAATAAAAATGCTAAAAAATTCAAAAGGTATTACATTAATAGCTCTTGTAGTAACAATAATAGTGCTATTAATATTAGCAGGCGTTACAATAGCAATGCTTGCAGGACAAAATGGAATATTAGGAAATGCAACAAAAACAAAAGAAGCTAATGCTGAAGCTCAAGCAAGAGAACAAGCAAATTTAGCATATATGGCAGTTAGAACTGAAATTGCTGCAAAAAAAGTAAAAGATGGTAATTATAAACCAAGTAAGGATTCTGCACATCTACAAACGATTGTTGAAAGTGATTTAACAAGTGCTCAAGGCTGGACAATTGAATCAGCCGCTGATTCAACGACAGATGATGGAACTGGATCAATAAAATTTTATTTTACAAATAATGCATTAAATACAACTGGCCATAAATTATCTTATGAAATTACATTAACAAAGTCTACTGCCACAATGGATCATACAACTACAGCAAATCCTGCAGAAGGATATAGACAAATACAATAATGTTAATTAATGAATAAAAGCATATGCATGCTATATGCATATGCTTTTATTCAAATAAAGAGGTAACAAATGAATATATTTTTTTACTTTATAATATTTACTATAGGAATTCTGTTTGGAAGCTTTTACACCCTAGCAGTATATAGAATACCAAGAAAAGAAGATATTACACATACACACTCATATTGTCCTAATTGCAATGCAAAATTAGGCTTTTTCGAGTTAATACCAGTATTAAGCTACATATTTTTAGGAGGAAAATGTAAGCACTGTGGTGAAAAAATACGTGCACGTTATATAATACTAGAATTACTATCAGGAACACTATTTGTAATATTTGCATTAATACTTGGATTAGATGTATATAATTTAGACATAAAATCAATATTAACTTTTGCATTTTTTGCATTATTTACAACTTACATAGTTCTAACATTAGCAATATACAAAGAACATAAAAGAGTAGAAAAAAGTGTATTATATTATGGTATAGTAATAACCATTATGTATATGGTATATCTATATATATTAAAATAAATTAATATATATAGATATGTTATATATTATAACTTATAAAGGAGCAAAAATGGATTATAGAAATAATAGAGGAATAACAGGAGTAGACATTTCTGTTGCATTAGTTATAGTTGTACTTTTTGTTGGACTAATAGCTACAATAGCATATAATTTTTCTGTTACATCACAAGGAATTAATAGAAAATCTGAAGCAATAAATATAGCAATACAAAAAGTAGAAGAATTAAAAAATACAGCATATAGTGATTTACAAAGTGGAACAAATACTGAATATAAAGATAAAGATGGACAAACTGTATCAAATGGAGCATACAGAATTACAACAGAAATTACAAGATATGTAGACTCAAGTTATGTTTCAAACCTAACTGCTGAAGAAAAATCAAAAATATCAGATATCATAAAAATAGTAAAAGTTACAGTAAATTACACCGTTAACGGACAAGAAAAAGATGTACAATTAAGCACAGTAATAACAAAGGGGGATTAATATGAAATCGCAAAAAGGTGTGACACTAACCTCATTAATAATATATATAATAGCAATGGTTATTGTAGTAGGAACAACTGCAACACTAACAAACTATTTTTATGGTAATATTGATAAATTGAGTGAACGAACACAAGCCTCAAAAGAATATACCTCATTTAATAGTTACTTTACAGGTGAAATAAACAAAAAAGGAAATCAAGTATTAAAAGACGAATCAAACGAAAGCAAAATAATATTCACAAGTGGAAACCAATACACATATTTAGAAGGAAAAATATATTTTAATAAAATACTAATATGCAGAGACGTATCAAGCTGTAGATTTATTTATAACGAATCAACAAACGAAGTTACAGCAAGCATAACAATCTCAGGCAAAAATTACACAAACACTTACAAATTAGTGTAATTGGAAAAAATTACTCATTGAAACATTACACAAAAAAGTTTATAATAAAAAATGTATAGAGTACAAAAGAAAGGAAGAAAAGGTTATGGAATTTAGAAAAAGACAACCAATAGGAATAGAACTAGTAAAAAGAGGCATAGCTAGAGAAGAAGACATACAAAAAGCACTAGAATACCAAAAAGACCACAAAGGAAAAAAAATAGGGGACATATTACACATACTAGGCTTATGTGATGACTATAAACTAATAGAAGCAATAGGAGATATAGTAGGGCAAAAAGGAATACTACTAATGGGTAAAGGAGTAGACCTAAACATAACAGATTACATCTCGATAGAAGTAGCTCAAAAAAACAAAGCATTACCATTTGCAATAGAAGGCAAAAATATAAAAGTATGCTTTGCAGAAAACACAAACGCAAGAAGTATGGAAAACATACGTATGTTAATGCTTAACAGAGAATTAGTAATGGAATCATACATTACATTTGAAAGTGACATATTAGAAATATTAAAAACAATCGAAACAACAACAGTTGCAAATGAAACTGTTGCAGCTAGTACAGATTCTGTTTCAGAAATGTTAGATGAAATAATAAGAAAAGGAATAGAAAAAAGAGCAAGTGACATTCACATTGAGCCACTAGAAGACAGTGTTAGAGTAAGATACAGAATAGATGGAGAATTATATACAGAAACAAAATTACAAAAAGAAAAACAAGCACAAATAGTAGGAAGATTAAAAGCAATATCAAATATGCATCAAGAAAGACAAGAAGCACAAGATGGTAGAATTACACTTTATGATGATTACAATATTCGTGTATCTTCACAAAAAAACATTTATGGAGAAAAATTCGTTTTAAGAATGCTTAAGAAAAATGAAGATATAAAAAGCTTTTTCGAGCTTGGAATATTAGTAGATGACGAAACACTAGAACGTAGTGTAAATAAAAGAAATGCAATGACAATTATGGCAGCACCAACAGGTGAAGGTAAAACAACAACATTATATAGTATAATAGAACACTTAAACAGACCAGAAATAAATATAACAACAATAGAAGACCCAGTTGAAATACGTATACCAGGTTTAAACCAAATAGAAATTGACGAAAAAACAAGATTTGCAGATTCATTAAGAACAGTTTTAAGACAAGACCCAGACGTAATATTAGTTGGAGAAATAAGAGACAAAGAAACAGCAGAAATTGCAATCCAAGCAGGACAAACAGGTCACTATGTGTTATCAACAATACACACAATCGATAGTGTAGAAGTAATAACAAGGTTAAGAAAAATAGGAGTATCGGATTATGATATAGCATCAAGTTTAGCAACATCAATTTC
Organism: Clostridia bacterium; assembly: GCA_017511265.1. Lineage (GTDB taxonomy): Bacteria > Bacillota > Clostridia > TANB77 > CAG-508 > CAG-269. Next base: position 21,016 of record JAFWKV010000009.1, read on the forward strand.
ACAAAGACTTGTAAGAAGAGTTTGCCCAAAATGTAGAGCAGAAAGAGACTTTACAAATGAAGAAATTGAATTAATCCATTCTATAGAAGAAAAATATAATACCAAATTTGATTTAGAAGGTAAAAAAACTTATGATGCAATAGGATGTAAATATTGTAATAATACAGGATATTATGGAAGAATAGGATTGTTTGAAATCTTAGACATTAATGATGATTTAAGAGAACTTATAATGAAAGGTGCATCAAGTATAGAAATAAAAAGAAAAGCATTAGAAGGAAGCTATGAGCCACTTTTAATAGATGGCCTTAATAAAATCTTAAGAGGAGTTACAACACTGGAAGAAGTAAACAAAAAATTACTACTTTACTAAATTTTGAGGAGGAATTATATATGATAGATATGGATAAAATCTTAGATATGGCTATAGAAAAGGGAGCATCAGATATTCACTTAATATGTGGAAACAAGCCTATGCTAAGAATTATGAGAGATTTAATACCAATAGAAACTATGGATGTTTTAGAAGAACAAGATATGAGCGAAATGTATGACTACCTAGTGCAAGGAAATGTTGACAAAGATGAAATTTTCAATACAACCAAAAAGCTAGATATGTCTTATGAATTCAGGGAAATTCGTTTAAGGGTAAATATTTCATTGTCAGATGAAATTCCAATTTGTACAATGAGAATCATAAAAAATGAATTACCTGCTTATGAAGATTTAGGAGTCCCAGAAGTAGTTAGAAATATGATGTATCAACCACAAGGTCTTATACTTGTAACTGGAAAAACTAACTCAGGTAAAACAACAACATTAAATGCATTAATCAATTACATTAATGAAAATATGAACAAAAAAATATTAACACTTGAAAATCCTGTTGAATACAGACATAAATCAAAAAAATCTCTTATTGTACAAAAAGAAGTAGGAAAAGGAAGAGATTCTTTAACATTCCATGATGGAGTTAAAAACTCTCTAAGAGAGGACTGCGATATTCTTGTAATAGGAGAAATAAGAGACAAAGAAACAATGGAAGCAGGCATTGAAATGGCAGAATCTGGACACTTAGTTATAGGAACATTACACACAAAATCTTGTGCAGAAACAATAGATAGAATGATAAACTTCTATGAAGTAAAAGAACAAGAATCAATTAAATATTTATTAGCATCACTATTAAAACTTGTTGTTTCACAAAGATTATTAAAAGGGACAGATGGTAAACTTGTTCTTGTTCCAGAAGTTATGGTTGTAGACAATGTAGTAGCTGGAATGATAAGAAAAGAAAAGCTAAGTGTATCAGAAATAGAAGATGCTATACAAAGTAGCGCAGACAAAGGAAGCATAGGATTAATTAATTCAATAGCCAAATTATTTGTTGATGATAGAATTTCACTAGACTTAGCAAAAGCTCAAGTTGAAGAGAAAAACTTAGAAATATTAAATAGAACAATTATGCAATTAAAAATAAAACGTTAAAATATAAGGAGGAAATCTACATATGCCTACATATGTGTATAAAGCCGTAACAAAAAATGGAATGCTTGTAAAAAATAGAGTAGAAGAACCTAGTAGACAAGTACTTATAAAAAAATTAAAAGAGAATGGCTTAATTCCTGTAGACATTATACAAACTGCATTCAGATCAACAAACCTTAGACAAACAAAAAAGAAAAAAAGAAATGTATCTGATACAGATGAAGTTATGCAATATGCAAATACCAGCCGTATAGGAAATGAACCAGCTAAAACTTTTACAGCAAGAGAAAGAATTACACTATTTTTAACAAAGCAAGACAGAATAACTCAAAAAGACATTGCAGTATTTACACAAAATTTCTTATTGCTAAAAAAAGCTAACTTTAATAATATACATGCATTAAACACAATTATACAAAGTACTGAAAACTTGTCTTTTAGAGGTATATTGGAAGATATAGTTGCAGGTGTACAAGGAGGAGAAAATATGTATACAACAATGGAGTATTACTCCAATATTTTCCCGCCTGTATATGTTAATATGATAAAAGTAGGGGAGCAATCAGGATCTTTAACTAATTCACTTGAACAAGCCCTAAAGTATTTAGATGATACAGCTGCAATTAGAAAAAAATTAAGAGCAATTTTAATACCTAACATAGCACAATTTGTATTGTTAATAGTATTACTTTTAGTTGGTACTTTATATGCTATACCTGCAATGCAAAATGTAATTCAAGAATTAGGTTCGTCTGCGCAATTGCCATGGATTACATTGTGGTTCCAAGACTTTTTGAATGGAGTATTAGCTAATTGGTATATACCTTTAGCAATGGTAATTGCTGTGGTAGGTGGAACACTATTTTATATTAATACACCAAAAGGAAAATATAATTTCCACTATTTTAAGTATGCAATGCCTGTATTTGGCAAATTGATATATAAATTAGACTTTTCAAGATTAATGAAAGCAATGCATTTAAATTTACAAAATGGGATGAGAATTCAGGATGCATTAGAAGTTAGTAAAAGTGTTTGTAAAAATTATATAATGCTTTCAATGGTTGAAACAGCCATAAACAATACATTAATAGGTACATCTTGGGTAGAACCATTTGAAAAAGCAAGCTTTTCATCACCAATGCAAACAGAAATGTTAAAAATTGGTATGCAAACAGACTTAACACAAATGATGGAAAAATTAGTAGAATATATGGATGTAGAAATTGATAATGAATTAGATAGAATAATGAAGGTATTACCAGAAATTGTGTATGCAATTGTTGGGGCAGTGCTAATATTCTTCGTACTTGTAGTACTAGTGCCATGTATTCAAATTTATATGGGTAACTGGCTATTTGATGCTTATTTATAAAACCACAAGGAGGTTCCAAATGAAAATTGGAATTGATTTAGGTGGAAGCCATATTGCCGTTGGATTAACTGAGTCTAACGGCAATATCCTTTCCAAAAAAGAAGTTCAGATTTTAAAAGAAGATGAAAAAAATATTACAGATATAATAGAAAATTATATCTGTACTTCAGTTGCTGAAATTACAGAATTTAATAACGTAGAGGAGATAGGAATAGCAATTCCAGGTACTATTGGAACAAGTAAAGTTGTTAAATCTGTAAATCTTGGACTTGAAGACTATGATATTGTTAAAGAATTGAACAAGAAAATTAATTTACCAATAAAGATAAAAAATGATGCGAAATGTGCAGCTATTGCTGAAAATACATATGGTTCGCTGAAACAGTACTCAAATTCCGTGTTCTTAACTCTAGGAACAGGGATTGGTGGTGCTGTATTTTTTAATAACAAATTATTAAGTCCAGACGAAGTACCTGGATTTGAATTTGGACATATGGTTATAAAACAAAATGGAAGATTGTGCAAATGCGGAAAAAGAGGCTGCTTTGAACAATATGGTTCAATGAGGGTATTTAAGGAAAGAATAATTGAAGAATTACAATTAGATCCAAAAATTGATGGAGAAGAATTGCTAAAAATAGTTGAAAGAAAAAAGAACAATACAGCTATTATAGACATAATTGACGAGTACACTACTGATTTAAGTGTGGGAATTTCAAACTTGATTAATATATTTGAACCACATGCTATCGGAATTGGTGGGAGCTTTGTGTATTTTGACCATATATTTTTGCCTCTATTAAAGGATAAATTGCTAAATGGAAATTTGCTATTTAATAAGAGAGAAGATATAATTATTAATACTGCAACTCTTGGCAATGATGCAGGAATGATTGGTGCAACATTAATTTGACGAATTAAAATTTCTATGTTATAATAATGGACATTGAAAGGAGATATTATGACAGAAGAAAATTTAAAAAGAAGAGATGTTAAACAAGAAAAATCAAGAGAAATCAATAAAGAAGGGAGAAGAACAAGGAATATTAATTCTAGAAGAAAGAAAGAAATAGCACCAAAAGGAAGTGTAAAAATTATACCACTTGGTGGGCTTCACGAGATCGGAAAAAACATAACAGTTATCGAATACCAAGATGAAATAATAATTGTAGATTGTGGAATGACATTCCCAGGAGATGATATGTTAGGAATTGATTTAGTAATTCCAGATGTAACATATCTAATAAAAAATAAAGAGAAAATAAAAGGTTTGATAATAACCCATGGTCATGAAGATCACATTGGGGCTATTCCGTATGTTTTAAAACAGATTAATATTCCAATTTATTGTACAAGGCTAACAGCAGGACTAATAAAAAACAAATTAGAAGAGCATAAATTAGTTAGAAGTACAAAAATGCACATTGTAAAAGCAGGACATTCAATAAAATTAGGCGATTTTAGAGTTGAATTTATTCAAAGTGCACACAGTATACCAGATTCTGTAATGCTTGCTATAACTACACCACTTGGAACAATTCTTCATACAGGTGATTTTAAAGTAGACTATACACCTATAGACAACAAAATTATTGATTTAGGTAGAATTGCAGAGCTTGGCAGTAAAGGAGTTTTAGCATTACTTGCCGATAGTACTAATGCAGAAAGAAAAGGCTTTACAATGTCTGAAAAATCTGTAGGAGAAGTATTTGACAAGTTATTTTTACATTGTCATAAAAGAATCATAATTGCAACATTTGCATCAAATGTTCATAGAGTACAGCAAATTGTAGACTGTGCATTCAAGTATAAAAGAAAAGTAGCTGTATCTGGTAGAAGCATGATAAAAATGATTGAAACAGCAAGAGAATTAGGGTATATAAAATGTCCAGATAATATTTTTATCGACATAGATATGATAAGTAATTATACAGATGACCAGTTAGTTATTATTACAACAGGTAGTCAGGGTGAAGCTATGTCAGCTTTAACTCGAATGGCATCAGGCGAACACAGAAAAATAAAAATTACTCCAAATGATAGAGTAATAATATCTGCAAACCCAATACCAGGAAATGAAAAATATATTTCAAAGGTTATAGATGACTTAATGCAAATAGGTGCAGAAGTTATTTATAGTGCTATTGAACATGTTCACGTTTCAGGACATGCTTGCCAAGAAGAACAAAAGCTTATTTTTGCATTAACAAAGCCAAAATATTTTGTACCAGTTCACGGTGAATATAAGCATTTGATGGCACATAGCGAAACAGCAAAGATGATGGGTGTAGACAAAGATAACATATTTATGATGACAAATGGTAGAATACTTGAAATAAACGAAACATCTGCAAGACTTACTGGCACAGTACCAAACGGAAAAATTCTTGTTGATGGTCTTGGCGTAGGTGACGTAGGAAATATAGTTTTACGTGATAGACAGCATTTGTCACAAGAAGGATTAATTATTGTAGTAATTACAATGGATAGGTCAACTGGAGAGGTTGTTTCTGGACCAGATGTTATTTCAAGAGGATTTGTTTATGTAAGAGAATCTGAAAATTTAATGGATGATGTAAAAAGTGTAGTTCGCAGTATAATAAGAAAATGCGAAGAAGAGGGAATTCAAGATTGGTCAACAATAAAAGGAACAGTTAAAGAAAACTTGAAGGACTACATTTTTAATAAAACAAGAAGAAACCCAATGATTTTACCAATTATAATGGAGGTTTAAAATAAGATTATGGATTACAAAGATTTAGCAAATTTGATTTTTCCAGATGCAAAGGATATTTCTTATTATGAAGAAAAATATCCTAAAAGGGATTTAAATGAAGGAGCTATAGTAACTAGATATGCACCAAGCCCTACAGGAGTAATGCATATAGGGGGACTATATCAGTCTCTTATAGCAAAAAAGGTAGCAAAACAAACAGATGGGGTATTTTTTCTAAGAATTGAAGATACAGATCAAAAAAGAGAAATAAAAAATGGTGTAGAGGAAATTGTAAACTCATTAAAAGACTTTGAAATGACTCCAGACGAAGGTATGATTTCTGAAACTGAAGAGGTTGGAAATTATGGACCATATAAACAGTCTTTTAGAAAAGAGATTTACCAATCTTATGCTAAGTACCTAATAGCTGAAGGAAAGGCATACCCATGTTTTTGTACTCCTGAAGAACTTGATGAAATAAGAACAAAACAAGAAGCTGCTAAAATAAGACCTGGATACTATGGAGTATGGGCTAAATGTAGAACAATACCTGTTGAAGAATCAATTAAAAAAATTCAAGCTGGAGAAAAATATATAATTAGATTTAAATCACCAGGTAGAGAAGACAGAAAAATAAAACATAAAGATGTAATAAAAGGAAATGTTGATTTTCCAGAAAATGACCAAGATATAGTAATAATTAAATCTGATGGACTTCCAACATACCATTTTGCTCATGTTGTAGATGATCACTTAATGGGTACAACTCATGTAATACGTGGTGACGAATGGCTTTCATCAATTCCATTGCATTTACAATTATTTTACGTAATGGGATTTAAGGCACCAAAGTATGCACATATTGCGCCAATTATGAAAAATGATAATGGAAATAAGAGAAAACTAAGTAAAAGAAAAGATCCAGAAGCTGCTGTAGGGTACTATGCTGAGCAGGGAATTCCTGCAAAAGCAGTTAATGAATATTTACTTAATATTGCTAATTCTAATTTCGAAAATTGGAGAAGGCAAAATAAAGAAGCATCAATTGATGAGTTTGAACTACAGTTAAATAAAATGAGTGTTAGTGGGGCACTGTTTGATATGATAAAACTACTAGATGTATCTAAAATAGTTATATCAAAATATAGTGCAGAAGAAGTTTATAATAAATCTATCAAATGGGCTAAAAAATATGACAAAGAACTTCTTAATTTGCTTGAAGACAAGGAATATTCTTTAAAGGTATTAGGAATAGAAAGAGGAAATAAAAAGCCAAGAAAAGACATAGCAAAATGGTCAGATGTTAAAGAAAATATTGAGTATATGTATGATAAAGTCTTTTTAAATAAACCACAAAGCTATGAATGGCAGGTAATAAACAACAAAGAGGAGATTGAAAAAATTATTACACTTTATATGCAAAAATACTATAATGTAAATGATGATAAACAAACTTGGTTTAACAAAATAAAAGAATTGGCAGGAGAAATGGGATATGCTAAAGAAGTTAAAGAATTTAAGGCAAACCCAGACGCATATAAAGCACATGTAGGTGATGTAAGTACTGTTCTTAGAATTGCATTAACTGGAAGAGCTAACACTCCAGATATGTATGAAATTATGCAAGTACTTGGTAAAGATAGTATTCAAAAAAGATTTGAAAAAGTTATGTAAAAAGAAAAGTATCACAAAATGTCGAATTTAGTCATATAATACAATATAGCTAATTGCTATGTTGGAGGTGACAATTCACTATGGAACCACAAGAAAAAGAATATTGTTGTGATATACCAAAATATAAATGCGGTAAAAATAAAAATTGCTTTGGAATAGTAGCTGTTATATTACTTGTAGCATTTGCAGTAGTTATAGGATTAATAATAGGAGCAGCAATATCTGAAGCAATACTTGGAGCATTAGCTGCAGTAATAATACTTGCAGTAGTTTTAGGACTATTACTGATTTTATTTATAATACTAGCTATATGTAATAAAAAAGATAAAAAAAAACACGATGGTCATTGCTAATAGAATTGTTAAAACCTGAGTGTTATTAAAAAAGCATATATGCTATTTCTATATAGAAATAACATATATGCTTTTATTATTGATTTGCAGCTTTAGATTCCAAAGAAAAAACTCTTGCTTCAAGATTTTCAAAACGATGATCATAAGATACAAAATTGTTAGCAAAAGATGCAAATTTTTTGTAGAATTCAGGATAAATATCTAAAAGTGCTTGTAGTTTTTCTCCGTGTTGTTGCTCAATTACAGCAACACTATGTGAAATGCTACTAACTTCTTGCTTTAATTCATCAATAGAATTTTGCATTTTTTCGAATTTTTTATCGTGTTTTTCAAACTTTTTATCGTGTTCTTCGAATTTCTTAGTATGCTCTAGCAAGGTATCTTGCATACTGCAAACTCTTTTTTGCAAATCCAATAAAATATTGTCTCTTTCAAGCTCTGTCATTGTAAATCCTCCTTTCATAAAAAATCTTTTCTTAAAAGAGTAAATATATTATATCTACAATACCATAAATTGTCAATAAAAAAGAGAATTTTTTATTCAAAAAATTCTCTAGTATAGAACAAAATATTCTATATATATTGTTCTAATTCTTCCCAAACAGAGTCTTGATAAATCTTTCTTTCTGCTGAAAAGGGAAGACAAACAGCATCTTTCATAGGATTAATTTCATTTTGTAAATCAGTCACAGCTTTGTTAACCTTAGTTACTGCAATTTTATCTGCCTTATTTGCAATAATTATAAAAGGAAGACCAGACCTTATAATATAATCATACATTAATCTATCATTAGCTGTGGGGTTATGTCTGATATCCATCAAAAATACAACAAGTGAAATTTGCTTTCTTTTCTGTAAATAGTTATCTGTAAAAGCTCCAACTTGCGCTTGTTCAGCTTTTGACATTTTACTATATCCATAGCCAGGTAAATCAACAAAATAAAATTTATCATCAATATTATAAAAATTTATTTGTCTTGTTTTTCCAGGTTCACTACTAGTTCTTGCAAGCTTTTTTCGGCAAATCATTGTATTAATAAAACTTGATTTTCCTACATTTGATTTACCAACTAAAACAATTTCAGGCAATCCATTTGTAGGATATTGTTTTGCACTTACAGCTGAAACTTCAAAAACAGGATTTTTTACTATCATTTTTTTACTTCAATCCTTTCAAGACCGCCCATATAAGGACGTAAAACTTCAGGTATTGTTATGCTTCCATCAGGATTATAATTATTTTCTACAACAGCAATTAACATACGAGGTGGGGCAACAACTGTATTGTTTAATGTATGTGCAAAATAATTGCCATTTTCGCCTTTAACACGGATTCCTAATCTACGAGATTGTGCATCTGTAAGGTTTGAACAACTTCCAACTTCAAAATATTTTTGTTGCCTTGGAGACCAAGCCTCAACATCAACACTTTTAGCTTTTAAATCTGCTAAATCACCACTACAACATTCTAATGTACGAACCGGTATGTCCATACTTCTGAAAAATTCAACAGTATATGACCACATTTTGTCATACCATTCATAACTATCTTCTGGTTCACAAATTACAATCATTTCTTGTTTTTCAAATTGATGAATTCTATACACACCACGTTCTTCGATTCCGTGTGCTCCTTTTTCTTTTCTAAAACAAGGAGAATAAGAAGTCATTGTATAAGGTAGATTTTCTTTTTTTAATATTTGACCTTTGAACTTACCAATCATAGAATGTTCACTAGTACCAATCAAATATAAATCTTCACCTTCAATTTTATACATCATTGCATCCATTTCTTCAAAACTCATAACACCTGTTACAACGTCTGAACGAATCATAAATGGTGGCACACAATAAGTGAAGCCTTTATTTATCATAAAATCTCTTGCATATGTAAGTATTGCAGAATGAAGTCTTGCTAAATCTCCAACTAAATAATAAAAACCTTGCCCTGCAACACGTCTAGCACTATCTAAATCTAGACCACCAATGGCTTCCATAATTTCACCATGATATGGTATTTCATAATCTGGAACTAAAGGTTCTCCATATCTTTTTACTTCAACATTTTCTTGATCATCTTTTCCAATTGGAACTGACTCGTGCATTATATTCGGAATACGCATCATTCTTGTTTTAATTTCTTCCGCATATTCATTTTCTAATTTTTCATTTTCTTCAAGCCTAGCATTAATTTCTTGAACTTGGGACTTAATTGCCTCAGCTTCATCTTTTTTTCCATCTTTCATAAGACTACCTATTTGATTGCTTAAGGATTTTCTTTCAGCCCTTAAATTGTCACCATTTAATTTAGCCTCTCTGTTTTTCTTATCAAGCTCAATTACTTCATCAACTAAATTAAGCTTATGATCTTGAAATTTTTTCTTGATGTTTTCTTTAACAACATCTGGATTTTCTCTTAAAAACTTGATATCAATCATTATTTGTCCCTCCTTCTTATAATGGCATAATTATACACTATTTTTATCTAAAATTCAACTTATTTAAGCTTTTTTTAGATTTTCATGTTATAATATAGTTGGCTATTAATTTATAAATATATTGTAAGAACAAGACCCATAGGAAGACCCCAGCTATGTTTTGTTCCAAATATATTTATAAATTAATAGCCAAGCTAAACAAAAAGGAGATATAAATGAAAAACGTATATGATGCAACAGATAAACAAAAAAACGAAATAATAGATTGTCTAAATGAAGATAGAGCTTATTATAAAAGATGGAAAAATGTAATAATTAATGATTTAGTATTAATAAGCAAATCAAATCAATTTCCTATAAATGGAATCGTTCAACCAATAAGTGATAAAGCATCACATTGGACTCTTAATGGAGCAAATTCACAACACAGTGACTTTATAATTATTGAACCATTTGAAGAGCAAATAAACAATCCAGGACTTTTAAAAATAAATGAAGCAGATACTTGCTTCGAGAATAGTATGCAACTTTCAAAAAGAGCAGTAATTTTAATGTCTGTAGAAAAATATGAAGAATTATGCAAAGACAGCAACTTAAAAAAAGAACTTCAAAATCTCAATATTACACTATATAAAGGTGACGAAAACTTAGCATTAAAAATGTTACTATTGGATAAAGGATTTATAAGATTTGAAATTGATGATGATGGCTTTATATTAGATGAAGAATCTGATACAAAAGAACTTGGAGAAAGGTTAACAGCATTGATAAAAGAATTAACAGAAGGACTTGAACAACCGAACAGAAATAGTGAAAAACAACAATATAGTGATTTTTTACCAGAAAAACAGAGCACAAAGAAAAAATCAAAAAAGAATAAAAAAATAATGCTAACAGGATTAACTCCTTCAACTGAAGGAGAACTTGAACTAGATGGAGTATGTTATGCTTCAACAGCTATTGGAAAAAAAAGAGAAAACCAACAAGATGCTGTAGCATTATTAAAAGATAAAACAAATCCTAAATTAAAAATGATGATAATAGCAGATGGAATGGGGGGAAAGCAGAATGGCGAAATTGCTAGTAATGTTGTAATAAACGGATTGAAAAGATGGTTTGAAAAATTAAGTGATGAAGAAAAAGATTTTTTTTATACAGGAGTAGCTAATTTCCAAAACTGTTTAAATAAAAAAATAAATGAAATATCAGAACAAATAGCTCAATTATTGTACGGATTAGGAGGAACTACATTGGTATGTGCAATAATTGGAGAAAATGATACATTAATTACCAATGTAGGTGATTCAAGAGCATATATAATACAAAATGGAAGACTAAAGCAGGTTACAGTTGATGATGCTATAGTACAGGAAGAACTAGAAAAAGGTAATATACCTAATAAAGATGTAATGAGATTTCACAGAGAAGCGGCTGGAATAACTGAGTGTGTAGGAATGGGAAAAATAAAATGTATACATTCAACTGTGCTAAATAATAATGATTATGATATGTTATTATTATTTAGTGATGGAGTAACAGATTGCTTGTCAGAAGATGATATTGCTGTAATTTGTAAAAATGCAGATAGAAAAAAGATAGCTCAAATATTAGTACAAAAATCTATCGAACATGATTCTATTGCACCAGATGATTTGATAGAAAATTACGTTGATTTTAATATATATATTCCTGGAGGAAAAGATAATTCTACAACAGCAATTTATCTAAATGAAAGAGAATAAAAGCTTTCGTTCTAATACAACCCCCATATGAATACAATTAAACAAAAGTATTCGTATGGGGGTATTGCAATGCGCAGTATAACAATAGAAGAACGTGCAGTTAATATAGCACATTATATAATAGATTCAAAAGATACAGTAAGAGGAGCAGCAAAAAAGTTTGGGATAAGTAAGAGTACAGTACACAAAGATGTAACACTCCAGAACGGTTTAAGAAAAGGACAAGTTATTCCTGAAAGTATTGAAATAAATAAGGTTTTCCTAGCAGAGAAGAATCCTGTTGTGAAATTGGAAATGGTGATTAACTAGATGTAAAATAATAGTAATACAGAAATAATTGTAAACATAAATAAAAGCTAAAAAAAACTTGATTTGTAATGGAAAATCATATATAATTATTTTAGTATTAACTCTTAAAGAGAGGAGTAGAAATGCTTTTTACTGAAAAAGAATTAAATGATTTAGTAGGAGAAGCATTAAAAGAAGAAACTCGAGAATGTCAAAATCCAGATGAGTTCTATTACGACGATTCAGTACATGACAATAGTGAGCCAAACATCTTATGGAACGATGGAGAATCAAGTGAACTCTTTAAAGGAGGTAATGAATTCTGGAGTATGTATCCAACAGTTAATTGATTATAGCATACTGGATTGGAAGGTGTTATCGATGTCAGATAGAGAAAGAGAAGAATTTTACATGAGATGGAAGAGACAAGTCGCAGATGGAAAGAGGCGTGTAAAGACCCTAAGACAGTGGCAGAAATGGCTGAGAGGCTCGACCAGTTAAAAGAACATTTTGGATCCTTTGAAAGTAATCATGGTTGCTGGGAGCATTTTCGCAAGATATGCTAAAAATTAGGATGGGTGCATTGCACTCATCCTTTGCTTTTATACAATAGGAAAGTCATACTTTCCTATTGTATAATAAAGCTTTGCTTATACAGTTGCACAGATTTTTTCTAACGAAGAAATCGCACATGAACAAATTAACGGAAAGCTTTAATATTTATAATGTGGTACAAACTAAAATTTATACTTTTAAATAACACACTATATGTTTATTAGCTTTCCGATTTGTTCAATTCTGTCAACACTTTTTTTAAAAATGTACTTGACATTGGGGCCATTTTAACTTTAATTAACTCTTTAATAAAAAATTATGTATGATATAATAAGAAAAAAAGTTTGGAGAAAGATTTATGATATTTGAACCATAAAAAGTAGAGAAAAAAATGTAGAGAAAAAACTCTACATTGAAATTTGAATTATTAGATATATAATATGTATAACCAAAATTAAAGGAAAATAGGTATAGAGAAAATTCTATGCCTATTTTTTTCATGCTAAAAATTATTATAAAAAAAGCTAGCAGATTATTGAGAATAAAGATAATTAAGATTTTTCCCAAACTTGGGAAAAATCTGGTCTAAATTAATTAAAATGTTTTGCACGATTTAAGCAAGATTCCCATTTGTATCCACAAACAGTTTAGCTACTTTGAGATTTCTGGGAGCAACTCCCAAACCCTTTATAGTGGGAATATTTTTAATCAAAAATTCAGGAATTTATAAAAGAATATCAAGCAAAGATAAGAAATAACAAATTTTAATAATTTTTGGGAAAATTTGATGTTTCATTTCGTCTTTTCATATAGGGAATAAAAATTTTTAAATAGTAATATTTTGAAATTTTTATAATAGTATTGAAAAGGAAGAAGGGAATAATTTGAAAAAGAGTTTGAATATTACATTTATCAATCCTAATACGGAAGAACAAATTGTACAAGCTATGGCTGGAGTGTTAGCATATAATTTGGTAGAGAATGATGAAAAGATAAAATTTGATTATAGTAATTCAAATTCTTTTCAAGATTCTCACGATATAGAAGATGAATTAGAATTGTAAAAATTTTTAAAAATCTATTGATTATATAATTACAATATGATACGATACAAATGTTCGTAATAATAATGTAGATTTGATTATTAAAAAACGAATAATTGATAAAACTGGAGGTGCATAATATGGGAACAAATTATTATTTCAAACCTAAGAAATATGACATGGATAAGATGACAAAACTACATGAAGAGTATACATCTAAACTGGACAAGCTATTAAATGATTATATAAAATCATACAATAAGTTATCTAATGAGATGTCAAAAGAAACAAATGATTTATTTGAATGTGAAGAATTACAAAATTATAATAATTGGTGGAATTATATGTATTTAGCTGAGATAGAATATCCTGAATTGCATATATGCAAAATAAGTATGGGATGGAAGCCATTATTTGAAGCAACAAAATTTTATAATAATGTACAAGAACTGAAAGATTTTTATTATAAAAATAAAGATAGAATAATAATAAAAGATGAATATGGAGAAGAACAAGATATAGATGAATTATTTAAAGATATAGATGATAGATACAATAATAAAAATAATCAAGCACACGAGGATGCATATAAGGATAAACAAGGATATGAGTGGATAACTAGTAATTTTTCGTAAATACAAAAATTCTTAAAAACTATTGTATTTTTTTTAATTTTATGCTAAAATATAATTAGTTAAGATAAAAGTAAATTTTATTTTAATAAATGCATATAATAAAAATAATATTAATAGTTTAGCTGTTAATATTAAATAGAAAGTTTACCACTGACCGATATGTGGTATATAAATGGTCGGGTTGAAAGTTTTCCGCTGACCAATATGCGGTATATAAATGGTTGGGTTGAAAGTATGGTTCTTCACCACTAGATGATGAGGAACCATTAATTTTTATAAAAGGAAGTATGCATAGTGATAGAAAGAGGATTTTATATAATAAAAGATAATTTTTTTGAGGATATGAATGATCCATATTTAAAAGGCAATAAAGAGGCTAACAGACCTCATTATTATTGTTTTAAAGAAGAAACAACAGGTTTGTTTTGGATGATACCATTAAGTAGTAGAATTGACAAATACAGAAAAATTATTAATAAAAAAATAGCAAATGGAAAGCCATGTGACATATTACATATTATGAAACTAGATAATAATAAAGAAAGTGTGTTTTTGATTCAAGATATGTTTCCAATAACAGAAAATTACATAGAAAGAACCTATACAATTGCTAATAATCATTTAACTGTTACGAGTGAACATTCTGCACTAGAAATAGAAAAGAAAGCAAAAAAGGTTATGAATATGTTAAAAAAAGGAATTAAGTTTACACCAACACAACCAGATGTAAATAGAATTATTGATAAATTAACGAATACTTCAAAAAATCCTTAGTCAAATGTTATCCGCAACCCTGTTTTGCGGAATATAAATGCACAGGTGAACAGATGTTACTCGCAAACCTACTTGCGACAAATAAATGCGTAGGAGAACAAATTGAAGAAACTATTCCTAAAAACAGGAGTAGTTTTTTTATGCAAATAATAGAAAGGCAAGCGATAAAACTTAAAGTAAAATTATTCTGCATATATCTTGAAAAAAAGAAAATACTATGTTAAAATGTAACAGAACGAAATAGAAGAAACAGAAAAAGGGGGTGTTATATGAAAATTGCAGCATATTGTAGAGTATCAACTGAAAAGGAAGCGCAAATTGATTCATTAGAAAAACAAATAGAGTTCTTTAATGAATTTACTAAAAAGAATGGTTATGAATTGTACAAGCTATATGCAGATGAAGGAATATCTGGAAAGCAGATAAAACACAGAAAACAATTCCAGCAAATGATGTTGGATGCTAAAGCAAAGAAATTTGATAAAGTTGTTGTTAAAGATGTTAGCCGTTTTGCTAGAAATACAGTTGATTTACTACAAAGTGTTAGAGAGCTAAAATCATATAATGTTCAAGTAGATTTCTTAAACAATGGAGAAGTAATGGAAGGTGGCTCTGAATTTATATTAACTATTTTAGGAGCGATGGCACAACAAGAAAGTGCAAATATGTCTAAAAGGGTTAAGTTTGGAAAAGATATTACTGCACAAAAAGGAAGAGTGCCTAATATTGTATTTGGATATGATAAAATGCCTAATGAAAGATATATATTGAAAGTAAATGAAGAAGAGGCAAAACTTGTAAAAGAAATATTTGAAAGCTATGTATATAAAGGATGGGGCACAACTAAAATTGCATGGGATTTGAACGATAGAGGAATAAGAACAAAAAGAGATAAAGCAAAATGGGTACAAAATGGAATTGTAAGAATGCTTAAAAATCCTATTTATACAGGTAGAGTTACAAATAAAAAGAGTGAAGTAACAGACTTTATAACAGGAACAAGAAAAGATATACCAGAAGATGAATGGATTGTAGTAGAAAGACCTGAAATGAGAATAATTTCAGATGAATTATTTAATAAAGCACAAGAAATACTAGCTCAAAGGTCAAATGAATTTAAGTTAAATAACAAAAGAGAAAAGACAGAATATGTCTTTAGTACACTAATCTATTGTAAACATTGTGGCTACTCGTTTAGAAGAATGAGAAGAAAATACTCAGAAACAGGAAAAGAATATATAAGATGGGTATGCAGTGGAAGAAATTCAATGGGAGTAAATCATTGCCCTAATACAACTGTAATTGATGAAGAAGAACTTTTAAATGCAATAAAGGTATATCTAAAAAGTATTATAAAAAACAAAAAGAACTTTATGAAAGCAGTTGAAAAAGAGTTTGAAAAGATAACTAAATTAAGAGAAAACAACGAAAGAAGTGAAGAAAGTCTTTTACAAGAAATTGAAAAAGTAACCAATAAAAAGCAAAAATATATGGAAATGTTCCAAAATGAAGTAATCAATATTAAAGAATTAAAACAATATACAAATCCATTAAATGAAGATATTGCAAGACTAGAAAGAGAGTTAAAACTAATAACATCTGAAATAAAAGAAAAAGATGTATTAGAAAAAGAACTAACCAAAACTATAAAAACAGTAGATGATATTTTAAATAATCAAACAATTACAAATGCAATGTTAAAAACAATAATAGATGTAATTGAAGTAGATAGTGATTCAAATGTAGAAGTAAGACTTAAACTACTTAATGAAATAGGCTCTACACCTGCCGTTATAACTAACTTTAATGACATCAAAGATACCGTTACGAAAAGTAACATCAGTACACAAAGACGTATCTGAAAGGTTGCTAAGAATAAATCCAGTATTAGCAAGAGAAGTAAGAATTATATTAGATGAGAACAAAGCAGAAAGACATATAAGAGGAGGAATGGCAACTAAATTAAAATATAGCCATAAAACATAAAAAAATATAGAAATAGACTTATTTTCAGCTTTAAAGATAGGTCTATTTTTATTTACATTTTTGATATAAATTCAATTGAAAATAAAATTTAATTATTACTTTATTTGAAAAGGAATAGAAAGATGGTAATTAAATATGAAAAAATCCATAACTGACGACAACATTTATACACAAGATAAATATGAGAAAATATTATTTGGTCAACCAATTTCTAAAGAACGAGATGGCGAAATGCGACTTGGAATTAAATGTACACATGATAGCTATGCTGAATTAACAATATATGAAGCAAAAAACGAAAAGTATGATTCAATTTTTTCTTGTAGCGGAATGATTGGAAAAAATGGACCTGTTAAACATGCTGAAGGTGATAAAAAAACACCATTAGGAACATGGACAATAGGTGAAGCATATGGAATAAAAGATAATCCAGGAAGTATATTGCCATACACAAAAATTACTGATGATATGTACTGGTGTGCAACAGGAAGTAATGGAAAAAAGTATAATACACTTATTTATCGCAGTGAAAATCCTAGTGCAGATTATTCAGAGGATGAACACCTTATGGATTATCCAATTAGATATTCATATTTAATTGACTTGGGATATAATCAAGCAGGTGCTCCTTACGTAGGGAGTGCAATATTTTTACATTGCTGGAAAGAACCAGATTATCCAACTTGTGGATGTGTAGCAGTTTCAGAAGAAAATATGATAACAATTCTTAAAATACTAAAACCAGGAACATCAGTAACAATTTATAATGAAGGATATAATGGAAGCAACAGGAAAACTACATTAGCAAATAAATTATTAAAAAATTGAAATTTACATTTAATTATGATATTATTTTAAATGAAATATTATAAGAAAGAAGTAATTAGATGAAAATTTTAAAAAATGAACTAAAATCTGAACTTAATATTAGAACAGAAAAAGATTATCCAATAAAAGGAATTGAGTTTATAGATATTACACCATTAATTTTACAAAAAGATGTATTTAAAGAAATAACAGAAAAATTCGTAAAAGAATTAAAAAATAAAGAAATAGATTATATAGTTATGCCAGAAGCAAGAGGCTTTCTGTTTGGAACAGCAATAGCAAATGAATTAAACATAGGATGCATCCCAGTAAGAAAAAAGGGAAAATTACCACCAACAACAGTAGAGGTACAATTTGAATATGAAAAAGAGTATGGCAAAGATATTCTAGAATTACCTAAATTGGTTAATGATGAATATAAAGGCAAAAAGTTTTACATTATGGATGATATTTATGCAACAGGAAATACCATTAGTTCAATAAAAAAAGCAATAAAAGATTTAAAAGGAATAGTTGTAGGAACAGGTGTTATAATGAATATTGTAGAACTAAATGATGCTAAAGAATTGTTTTCATTAATTAATGTAAATGAGGAATAAAAATAAAATGAAGGAGGAGTATAAAAATGAAAAATATAGAAAGAGGTAGTATAAAACACTTGATTCTACTAATTATTGTTATTGCAGTATTTGGTATGATTTTATATCCAATCTTTGATTTGATTTATTATAAATTTATAACTAATTCAGAATTTGTATATAATTTTCATAAATATATAATTCAACCAATTTCTTTTGCTTGTATATCTGGAACAGTATTTTGGGCTGTTGAGAAAAACAAAAATAATAAATAGTAATTTGAAAGGAAGATTAAATATGAATAAAGAAAAATAATTTATGGAGTTTTGTGTGGAATTGGAGGAGTACTAATTGGATTTTTTGCAAATAAATTACAATTTTAAGCAATCTTTTTGAATATACAAGAGTGATTGAACGAGATGAAGTAGTAGTTGAAGAACAAAGATATACAGGAATAAAAGCTTTATGGGGTGAATGGCTTACTACTCCCTGTACTGCTGGTTTGATGTTCTACATAGTCACAAAACAACAAAAATCGACATATTATATAATATCCTGTCATTTTGAGGTGATACCAATGAAGGATATTATAGAAGTAACAGGAAAAGTATTACATTTAGATCGGTGATAAAAAATATAGTGAGAAAGCGTATAGATATTATAAAAAAATAGGATTAAATGCTATAGTAAAAAATATTGCAGAATATAAGCAACCTAAAGTAGTATATAAGCTACTTGAATACTATCAACCTGATATTGTAGTAATAACTGGACATGATGAAATGATAAAAAAAGAAACAAGATTTTATGACTTATACAATTATAGAAATTCAAAATATTTTATACAAACAGTAAAAGAAGTAAGAAGATATGACAAAAATTATAATAGAAATACAGTTGTATTTGCAGGAGCATGCCAGAGCTATTATGAAGCATTGATAATGGCCGGTGCGAATTTTGCATCATCACCAGCAAGAATTTTAATTGATTTTTTAGACCCGATAATAGTTGCCGAAAATATTGCACTTACAGATTATTACAAATATATAACAATTGATGATATATCAAATGAACTTAGAGATGGTAAAAAAGGAATTGGCGGAATAGGTGCAAATGGGAAAAAGAGAATAGAAGTAAGAGCATAAAATGCAAGCCAATAAAGAAATTTATTGGCTTGTAATACAATTGTAACATAACTGTAACACAAAAGTAACATTACTAAAAATAACAGCTAAAAGTACTGAAAATACTGAATTGTAGTGATTTAAAAACAAAAAAACTCTTTTGACTATTTATGTAAAAAATGGTAGAATAAAGTCATCTTAAGAGAGGTGATAGTTATGATTTGTAAAGCAGACATTGCAAATCTAAAAACAGACATTGTTGATAAATTAGGACAAAAGATAATAGTAAAAGGTTCACTTGGAAGAAGCAGAGTCTTTGAAAAAGAAGCTACAATAGAAAAAGCGTATCCAAATATTTTTGTGGTAAAATATGAGGAAAATAATAGGAATGTTACATATAGTTATACAGATGTATTAACTAGAACAGTGGAAGTTGACGTATTTGATGGTAATCAATATAGTCCATTAATACCACCATTGGAACCAAAGAAAAAAGCTGTTAGAGGAGACGCCGTTAATTAACCGGTTTCCTACCAATTTAGTTGCTGTCTTTTGGGACGGGGCAAAAAAACATCATCCTGCCAATGATTTTGGGATTGGAGTTAAAAA
>JAFWKV010000010.1 GCA_017511265.1 Clostridia bacterium
TATAGGTTTACAATAGATATGTCACAATAATATATAAAAAAGGAAATACCAAATATGATATAATGTTTTTAACCACAAAAACTCATATCGAAAGAAGGTATTTCCTATGAATAGTATAACACAAGATATATTATATAAGCAATCAGTTGTAAAATATTCTTATAGACATGGAGTAACAAAAGCAGCGATAAAGTATAAAATGCACAGAAAAACAATATACAGATGGAGAGAAAGATATGATGGGACAGCAAAATCTCTAAAGAACAAATCTAGAAGACCACATAGCCATCCAAACCAACATACAGCAGAAGAAATAAAAATGATAAAAGATTATAAAACTAAAAACAAAGAAACAGGTTTAGTTGTATTATGGGTAAAATTACAAAGAAATGGATATACGAGAAGTATAACAAGTCTGTATAGAGTAATGCAAAGATTAAATATATACAAGAAAACACCAAGCAAGAAGAAACAATATGAACCAAAACCATATCAACAGATGACATATCCAGGAGAAAGGATACAAATAGATGTGAAGTATGTACCATCGAATTGTTTAACTAAAGAAATAAAGGATCGAGATGGTAGATATTACCAATATACAGCGATAGATGAATATACAAGGAAAAGAGTATTGTGGGCAAGTAAAGAACAAAGCACATATGCATCATCAGAATTTATAAAAATAGTATTAAAGAAATTTCCATTCAAGGTAGAATGCATACAAACAGATAATGGAAGTGAATTTACAAATAGATTAAATCCACAATGGACGAAAAAGAAAACCAAATTTGAAAAATTATTAGAAGAACTAAATATAAGACATAAGCTAATAAAGCCCAAAACGCCAAGACACAATGGAAAAGTAGAAAGAAGCCATAGAAAAGATCAGGAAAGATTTTACTATAAAAGGGAGTTCAAAAGTTTTGAAGAATTCGAAAGAAAGCTAAGCTATTGGGAGAAAGAATACAATAATTTTCCTATGAAACCATTAGGATGGAAAAGTCCTAACGAAAAACTAAAAGAATTTAAACTTAAGGAAAGTGCATAAAATGGTACATTTTATCAGTTTCCTTAAGTACCGCAACAAAGTTGCGAGGTGCAGACAACACATATTAGGTATTTCAAACAAAGAAAGCTCTAAGAAAGTGTGACATATGTTTGACAAACCTACAAAAATAATGTAAGATATTTACATAAATCATTGACTTTGACACGAAAATGTAATATAATTGTAATGTGAGTGTAAAATTCATAGTGTATAATATAAATAACTAAAAATATATATAAAGGAAGGTTGTTTAAATATGAAGGGTAGAAGATTGATAGCAAGTATTATTACATTAATTGCAATATTGGGTATTGTTTTAGGACAAACTGTATCGTATGCTTCTTTGGATGAATCTTTTTTTGTAGCATTAGCTGAATATAGAAAAAACAATACACCTAATACTGCATATGCAATAGGAAATCCAACGATTGAAGGTGGAGCGTATATAATGGATTTAATATCATACGCTAGTGCTGATGCAACAAGTTCAACAGATAAGGATTTGTATTGTGTTAAAGCTGGAGTTGGAGAGGGATGGAAAACTAATTCAGACAATAGAGTGGAATATAAATTAGGCTATGATGTTAAAACTGAAAAATCATCTATACAAGGATTAGGAACAAGATCTGAAAATTATAGTAATATAGCTGGAGCAAATTATAATCAAATATTATGGGTTACAGATAATATGTATATTCCAGGTACGGGAAATGGAAAATCAACATCAGCAGACAGGGCAGCATTATTAAAAGCTGCTGGAATTGATGATAGCTATTATACTTATAAAATAACAGATGATGATATTGAAGTTGTACAACAAATGGCTCTTTGGTATTTTACAAATGGTGAAGATTTATACCATAAAGAAAATCTTCAAATGATAAGAGTTAACAATAGTGATTTATCAAATTATACAGCATTAACTACTTATAGTGAAGAACGAGCTGAACAAATGGAGATACTTTATGATTATTTACTAGAAAAGAATGCAACAGTAAAGAATAGCAGTAAATATAATTCAACCACTAACGAATTAGGTGCACCTGTTTCAATTACTTTAGGAGCTGATGAACTTAAAATTACAAATGGTAAAGTTGGTCCAATAAAAATAACAAAAAACAATGATCTTCCTTATTCCATAGAAATTTCTTTAAATGATGTTAAAATAACAGATGTAAGTTCATTTGTTAACGAAAATGGTGGTGTAGTAGATTTAGATACCTATGAAGGAAATCTGTATGTTAAATTACCATCTTCATTTGATGTAGAAGTTGATACAGCAAAATTAGATATAGATGTTAATTATAAAACAACTAAATCAACTTTATGGATACCAGGTACATCTAACACAGAACAACCAATAATAGAGGTTGAAAAGGTTCCACATAAATTATCTTTTTCATTTGAAACTGGTAAACCAGCAAAATTTGATTTAGCTTTAAGAAAATTCATAAGTGCTATAAGCTCAGACAGCACATTTGGTGACGAAGATTATTTAACAGGAGATGCATCAAGAGCACCAAAAATTACTGGAGCTTGGCGTACAGATGAAACAACAACACTTGTAAAAAATCATTCAAAAACTCCATTAAAGGTAAAAAATGGTGATTATATAGAATATACAATTAGAGTATATAATGAAGGTGAATTAGCTGGATATGCAGAAGAAATTACAGATTACATTTTAAATAATACAGGACTTGAATTTGTTGCAGACCATCCAACAAATACAGCTTATGAATGGACAAAAGATGGAAACAAAATAAAAACAACTTATTTATCAAAAGCAAAATCAACTACAGAAAGAAATAATTTATTAAATGCTTATGATGGAAATGTAAGTAATTTATCATATAAAGATGTAAAAGTAGTATTCAAAGTTAATGAAAATAATTCATCTACATCTAATAATACATTAGTAAATATTGCAGAAATTTCAAAGGCTAAAGACAAAGACGGAAACGATATGAATGTCCAAGGTAAAGATAGAGATTCAACACCAAATATTGATAAAAAAGACTATCCAGAACATAAATATGATACAGAAGACCATGAAGATGATATTGACTATGAACCAGTAATATTAAAACAATTCGATTTAGCATTAAGAAAATTTATTTCAGCAATAAGTGATAATGAAACTTTTGAAGAAGATGACTACTTAACAGGAACAGACTCAAGAGAGCCTGTAATACCTGAAGCAGGAAATCCACAAACTCCACAATGGAAGACAGATACAACATTAAATAAAATTCATAGTAAAAATCCATTACCTGTAAAATCTGGAGATTATGTATTATATACAATAAGAGTATATAATGAGGGTGAAATTGATGGATATGCAAGCTTAATTAAAGACAATATTCCAGATGGATTGGAATATGTAAAACCGGAAAATGATGCTTCAATGGAAACAGAACCTGATAATAAAGCAAGTAAAATAAATTATAATAATTATTGGACAACACATGCAGACACAAGTGGAAAAACTGATTATGTAACAACAGACTGGTTAGCAAAAGGAAATGGAGCTGAAGTAGGTAGTGTAGAAGGAGATGCTAAATATACTGCAAACTTATTAAAAGCTTTAAAGAAAAATAGTGATGGAAGTGTTACAGTAAGCACTGAAGAAGGAAATTTAAATCCTGATTACAGAGATGTGCAAGTTGTATTAAAAGTTACAGAATCTAATACATCAACTAGAACATTAACAAACTTTGCTCAAGTATCAGGAGCAACAGATAAAGATGGAAATGAACTAAATGAACCTGGAGATGACGTAGATTCAACACCAGACAATGGATATAGCCATAACGAAGATGATGAAGACTTTGAACCAGTTGTATTAAAAACATTTGATTTGAGCTTAAGAAAATTTATTACAGCTATAGATGGAACAACATTATCAGCTGCAGAAAGCACAGGAAAAACATATGAAAGAGAACCAGTAGTTGATACAACATCATTAGTAGAAGGAGAAACTGCTACATATAATCATACAAAAGCGCCTAAATCAGTTAAAAAAGGAAGCACAGTTGTATATACATTAAGAGTATATAATGAAGGTACTACAGATGGATATGCATCACAAATTACAGACTTCTTACCAGCTGAATTAGAATTTATTCCAGCAGGAACAGGTGAGGGACAAAGCAAAATTAACCAAGATAATGGTTGGTCAGTAGTTGAAGGCTCAAATGGAAGAAGAATTGCAACAAATAAATTAGCAGATACAAAATTAAATGCTAGAACAGAAAATGCGGGAGATACTTCAAATCCATATACATTATCTTGTCAATCAATTCAAATTGAATGTAAAGTTAAAGATGATGTAACAGTTGGACAAAAAATTACAAACATAGCTGAAATTACAGAATACAAAGATGAAAAGAAAGAAGTTACAAATCCAGATAGAGACTCAAAATCAAACAGTTTAACAGATGGAGATTCATCAACAGGAACATTACCAACAGATGAGCAACTACCTACATATAAAGATGATGAAGTTTCAAAAGCTTATGTTCCAGGACAACAAGATGATGATGACTTTGAAAAAATCGTTGTTGAAAAAGAAAAATATGATTTAGCTTTAAGAAAATTCATAACTTCAGTAAATGGAACTGCTGTAGATTCAAGAGAACCAGTAATTGGTGAATGGAACCTAGATAAAAAGGCAGATTCTGATGAATACACAACAACAGCTAAAACACATTCAAAAACACCTGTTGCAGTTTCAACAGGAGATACAGTAAAATTCACAATTAGAGTTTATAATGAAGGAAATGCTGCAGGTACAGCAACAGAAATTACAGACTTTTTACCTTCAGGATTAGAATTTATTCCAGCAGGAACAGGAGAAGGTCAAAGTAAGGTTAACCAAGACAATGGATGGCAAGTTGTAGACGGATCAAATGGTAAAAAAGTTACTACAGCAAAATTAGCAGGTGAAACAATAATTCCTATTATGAAAAGACCAGAAATGATTGGTGGACTAAGTCTAGATGAAGGAGTACTAACTATTGTTAGTTACAAAGATGTAGAAATTGAATGTAAAGTAGTAGCAACAAAAGTTGACGGACATAACCTAAGAAACCTTGCATCAATTACAGATGATAATGGAGAAGACGAAGACTCAAATCCAGAAAACAATCCTGAAAATGATGATGACTACCCAACATCAAGCACACCACAAGGTAAAGGTGAAGAAGATGATGATGACTTTGAAGAAGTTAGAATGAAGACTGTTGACTTTGCATTAAGAAAATATATTTCAAAAGTTGGTGAAACAGCAACAAACAGAGCTCCAGTTCCAGATACATCAAAATTAATACCAAATGGAACAGAGCAAACAGCAGAATATAAACATCCAAAAACACCAGTAGCAGTTGGAAAAGGAAGTAACCTTGTATATACAATTAGAGTATATAATGAAGGTGAAGCTGATGGATTTGTTGGAAAAATTACAGATTATTTACCAGAAAACTTAGAATTCGTTGAAAATAGCGAAATAAATACTCAATATGGATGGAAGAAAAACGAAAATGGTTCATATTATACTGAATATTTAGCAAAACCAAAAACTGAAGAAGGACAAGTATCAGCACAAGTTATAAGTGAAAACTTAATTAAAGCATTTGATGGAACAACACTTGATTATAGAGATGTACAAATTGAATGTAAAGTAAAAGATTCAGTTAAAGTTGGAGACAAATTAACAAACATTGCAGAAATTTCAAGATATGAAAACGCTAATGGCGACATAGTAAATCCAGATAGAGATTCAACATCAAGCAATGTAAATATACCAGAAGATTTACCAGGTTATAAAGATGACGAAATTAACAAGGAATATGTACCAGGACAAGAAGATGATGATGACTTCGAAAAAGTTTACATACCAAAATTTGATTTAGCATTAAGAAAATTCATAACAAATGTAAACGGAACAGAAGAAACAAGCAGAATCCCACAAGTAGACGCAAGCAAGCTAGCAAGTGGAGAATCAACAACAGCAACATATACACATCCAAAAGAGCCAGTTAATGTCGTTGCAGGAGATGTTGTAGTATATACAATACGTGTATACAACGAAGGTGAAATTGATGGATATGCAGCTGAAGTTGAAGATGATATACCAAATCACTTAACATTCTTAGCAGATAATGAAGTAAACACAAGTTATGGTTGGAAAATGTATGACGAACAAGGAAATGAGACAACAGATGTTTCAAAAGCAGTAAAAATAAAAACAACATATTTATCAAAAGAGAACGAAACATCAGAAAGAACAAACTTAATTAAAGCATTTAATGCAAGTGCCGAAACAAGTGATACAAACCCAGACCATAAAGAAGTTAAAGTAGCATTTCAAGTAAACACAACAGCTGAACCACATAAAGTAATAACAAACTATGCTCAAATAGATAAAAACGAAGATCCAGACGGAACGCCTGTAGATGATATAGATTCAACACCAGGTAAATGGGTTGAAGGTGAAGATGACCAAGACATAGAAAACATAATCCCTTCAGTATTTGACTTAAACTTAATTAAATATGTAAGTCAAGTTCAAGTAACAGAAGATGGAAAAACAAGAACAACAAATACAGGTAATGTAGGAAACCACGACACAGACATAATACCAAAGGTTGAAGTTAATAAAAAGAAATTAAATTCAACAGTTGTAAAATTCATTTATACAATAAGAGTTTCAAACGAGGGTGACATCGCAGGATATGCTAAAGAAGTAACAGATTACATTCCAGAAGGACTTGAATTTAAAGAAGCAGACAATCCAAACTGGACAGTTAAGAGCGATGGAGCAATTGCAACAAGAGCATTAGAAAATACATTATTACAACCAGGTGAGAGTGCACCAGTTACAGTAGTATTTACATGGATTAATGGAGCAGACAACTTGAACTTAAAGAGAAACTGGGCTGAAATTTCAGAAGATTATAATGACAAACATGTTCCAGATAGAGACTCAACTCCAAATAATAGAGTTGAAGGCGAAGATGATATAGACTTCGCAGATGTATTACTATCAATTAAAACAGGTAAAGCACCAGTATATATTTTACTTGGAGGAACAATATTATTAGTACTTGCAGGTGGAATACTACTTATTAAGAAATATGTTTTATAAAACATAAAAAAGATGATTTTAGGAAAATACCTAAAATCATCTTTTAATTTGATTAATTTTATTCAGCTGTTTTTTCTTCTTCTACAGTAGCTGTAGAATTATCTTTTTTTCCTGCTAAAACTTCATAGAAGCATACTTGTGCAACTATTGTATAAGGGATAAGCCAAAGCATACCAATACCACAAGTTAATGAAGCAAGAATAGCCCAACCAATAAATGAAAGCTCTAGACAGAAATATTTCCATCTATTACCTGTCATAATTTTAGCACTATCTTCAACAATTTCTTTTGGAGCTTTATCAGGATTGTCAAATAAGATAAACATTACAGGTTTATATAGATAATTTTTTACTGTTAACCAAATTGCTGATGCTATTAAACCTATAAAGCCTACTACTATCATAATAAGTGATGTAGAATTTAATTGATTAGCTGGGATATTTTGTAAATATACTGAAAGTTGTTCTGGTGTAAGAGTCTGAGATGATGTGATAGTAGCTCCATAAGGAGAGTCTTGAATAGCTAAAAGTGCTCCTGCAATTATAACAACATAGAATATTATCATCAAGATAATTGGTACTATAAGTTTAATTGCTGTCCATAATGTAACTAGCCAAGAGCCTTTGAAATTGCTTAATCCTGTACTAAAAAAATCTAAGTAGCCTATTTCTTCACCTCTCATTAGTTTAATTAGTGTTGCAGCAAAACCAAAAGCTAATGGGATTTCAAGAAGAAGTTGAGCAATACCTCCAATAAAAGGAATATAACCTAAAACTGCATTTAATGCTCCTGTTATTAATGAAAAGACCAAAGTAACTAAAGCAGCTTTTCCCCATTTTCCAGCTAATGCTTCACGTGCCATTCTTCTAATTTCTGATGCTGACATATAAACACCTCCTTTTTAAAAATATATTAAAATTAAATTTTAATATCGTTAAGCTTGGTATTTTTTTTGAATTTCTTCAATTTTGTCATAATCATTTTCTAATATTTCTAAAAATAAATCATCTAAAACTGGGTCAAATTGAATTCCACGGTTTTTTCTAAATTCTTCTTTTATTATATCTAATGGCAAAGAGTCTCTGTAGCTTCTTTTTGACGACATAGCATCAAAACTATCTGCAATTGTTGCAATTCTTGCTAAATATGGGATACTTTCACCTTTTAATCTTGAAGGATATCCATTACCATCCCATTTTTCGTGGTGATGTTTTACAATAGGAATAATGTCATTAAATATTGATGCCGTTGATAATATGTGAACACCTATTGCAGGATGATTTTTAATTTCTGAATATTCGTCATCTGTTAATTTTGATTCTTTTTGAAGAATACTGTCAGGTACACCGATTTTTCCAATATCATGGAAAAGACCACCTAATCTTAAGATACGTAAATCCTTGTCTGATAGACCAAGCTTTTCTCCTATTAGTACAGAAATTTCGGCAACTCTATCCGAATGACCTCTTGTATAAGTATCTTTTGCATCAACAGTGTGTCTTAATGTTTCGATACTTTCCATATATGCTGACTCTAATTTTTTATATGTTTCAGAAAGCTCATTGTTAATATGCTTTATTTCTTGCATTTGCGCTATTGATTTTATTCCAGACTCGATTAATAAAAGCAACTGATCAAATTTATCACTTTTTTCACAATAGCCCTGAATGTCAAGTTTTCTAATTGTGTCTAGTGGTGGAGCTAAATCTTTATGACCTGTTAATAGTAAAATGTATAATTCTTTATTGAATTTTCTTATTTCTTCAACTACTTGGTCACCATGCAAAGGTGTCATAATAAAGTCAAGTATCATTAGGTCAAAATGTTCGTTTTTTACACGTTCAATGGCTTCTTTGGCATCTGTTACTCCTACAAATTGATAACCTGATCTTTTTAAAAAAATTGAAAGTGAGTCTATTATGCCAATTTCATCATCTACTGCAATTATTTTATAATTTGAATTTTGATTGTTTTCTTCATTTTGTAGTCCTTTTCTCATAAGTATCACCTCATATTCGACATTATACTATTTTTTTCTACATATGTCAACAAATATAGATTTAAAATAATAATGCCCAAAGTCCTACAATACCAAAGATTATAAAGACTATACTAGATATGATTTTTATGTATTTGCTTGAGATTTTGCTTTCTAGAAATTTTCCAAAAGCAATGGCAATAAAGTTACTAACAACCATACCTAGAATAGCTCCTGCAATTAGAGATAACTTGTAATTGGGGTATTCAAAGCCGAGTCCTATTGAAGCTAAAAAGGTTTTGTCGCCAAGCTCTCCAACTGTTATTGCAAGTGCAACAATAAAAATGTAGTTTGTAGAAAAGGTAGTTAATTTTTTTAATATACCTTTTTCGCTTTCATTTGAGTTTTCTTTTTGTGGAATAAAACCAAGTATTCCTATAATTAGAAATGTTAGATTTGTTATTATTTTTAGAATTAGTAGTGTTTGTTTATTTTGCAAATAGCTTATTTTGCTTCCAAAAATGATTGCTATTCCATGACTTAGGAGTGTGCCTAGTGCTACGCCTAAAAGGATGTTGCGTATTTTACTTTTAGATGCGAATGACATTACTAATAGCTGGGTTTTGTCACCAAGTTCTGCTAAAAAAATTATTGTAAATGCTATAAAAAAGGGATATAAAGCTTCCATAGTTAATGTATATGCTGTAATGCTAAAGATGATACCTTGGGGACGGAGAAAAAAGTATCACCTTGCTGTCAATGGGGACGTAGTAATTTGACAACTTACCTTTGGCAAAACTCCCTTAATTTAATATATTAGCTTGTTCATTTCATTCGCAAAAAAATTGTAATGCTAGAAAATGAGCCTCTTTCACTTAGTCCTCACTCGCTACTCTCGTTCGACGTGAACATCCCTCATTTTCCAGTATAACAATTTTTAATGCTTATTCCAATCAAGCGCTAACATATTAAATTAAGGGAGTTTTGCCAAAGGTAAGTTGTCAAATTACTACGTCCCCATTGACAGCAAGGTGATGCTTTTTCACCCCGACCCCAAAATCACCTTTAGCAAACCTGCTTCTTCCGTAGGTTTTGTGAAAGTTTTGTGAAATATGTTTACAACAAAGCTTTACAGTGATATATTTGTAAAAGTAAAAAAATGTATAAGGAGGAGACATTAGTGATTGAAGTAAAAAACATTACAAAAAAGTATGGAAGTTTTACAGCATTAGATAATGTTAGCTTCGAAATAAAAGAAGGAGAAATAATGGGACTTCTTGGACCTAATGGTGCAGGAAAAAGTACAACAATGAACATTATTACTGGTTATATTGAACCTACGAGTGGTGAGATATTAATAAATGGAATTAATATGCTTAAAAAACCTAAAAAAGCTAAGAGAGAAATTGGCTATATGCCAGAGGGAGTGCCACTTTACTATGACTTAACGCCAAAAGAATTTGTTACATATATGGCTGGGATTAAAAAAGTGGATAAAAAAGTTTTAAAAGAAAAGGTTGAAAAAATATTATCAGAAACAGGCTTAGCTGATGTAAAAAATAAATTAATTAAAAATTTATCAAGAGGTTATAAGCAAAGAGTAAGTATGGCTGGAGCACTAGTTGGAGAACCTAAAATACTAATTTTAGATGAGCCAACTGTCGGTTTAGATCCAAAACAAATAGCTGAAATTAGAAGCTTAATTAAAAAGCTAGGAAAAGATCATACAGTAATATTAAGTTCACATATTTTGTCTGAAGTAAGTCAAATATGTGATAAAGTTATAATTATAAATAAAGGTAAATTGATTGCAATAGATACACCAGACAATTTGGAAGACAAAGTTGCAAATGATAACTCAGTTTATGTTACAGTAGAAGATGTAGACAATAAAATTGAACAAATGAAGGAAAAAATAGAAGACATTAAAGAAATAAAATTAATAAAAGAAAATGATGATGGAACAAAAAAATATTTAATTTCAGCAAATGGCAAAACTGATTTAAGAAAATCTATTTTTGCCGAGTTTGCAAAAGAAAATATTACAATTTTTGAAATGAAAAAGCCAGATGCAACTTTAGAGGATGCGTTTATGCAACTTATTGGAGAAGGGGGAGATAAATAATGTGGGCAGTTATAAAAAAAGAGTTTAGAAGTTATTTTTGTTCACCAGTTGGATATGTTTTTATTGGATTATTTTTACTTATGTTTAGTATATTCTTCTACACAGATGTAGTTGATTATGGTGTGACAAATTTCGAATACATTTTTTACTCAGGTGCAACAGTTTTAACATTTATTGTTCCTATTTTAACAATGAGAATTTTTGCAGAAGAAAGAAAAAGCGGAACAGAGCAATTACTATTAACATCTCCTCTTAGTTTAACAAGTATTACATTAGCAAAATTTATTGCGGCAACATTGGTTATTGTAATTACAGAATTGTGCACATTTATGTATTTTGCTATATTATGTCATTTCGGAACACCAGATATTGTTAAATCATTTGTTACTTTAGGAGGATTTTTACTTTTAGCAATGTCTTATATTTCATTCGGAATGCTTGCATCAAGCCTTACAGAAAATCAAATTATTGCAGGAATTATAACAATAGGATTTTTTATATCATCATGGTTTTTACCCAATTTTAATGAGATTTTTGATAATTTGTCTTTAATAAATTTATTTTCTAAATTTGTATATGGACAAATAGATATAGCTGATACAGTTACATTTGTAACATTTACTGTAATGTGTTTATTACTTACTATAACCATATTACAAAGAAGAAAAAGCGTGAGATAGAAAGGAGAATTAGCTTTGAGTAAGAATGAAGAAAAAAGCCTAGAAAAGATTAAAGTCAAAGAAAAATTTGGAACAAGATTTATAAATATCATTAAGAAAAAATGGCTGATTAGTGGTACAAAGACATTAGCATTAGTAGCTTTGATTGTAGCAGCATTTATATTAACTACATTTGGAATGCAAAAATTAGATTTAACACCAATCGACTTAACATCACAAAAAGAATATACGGTCTCAGATGAAAGTAAAGAAAAGGTTTCAGGAATTGAAAAAGATGTTAATATTTATCTTATTGGATATGATGATGATGATCCTACAATGATAATTGCTAAACAATATCATAAGGCAAATGAAAAAATTAATGTAGAAGCGGTAGATATTCAGCAAAGAACTGATTTAGCACAGAAATATGGAATTGAGAGTAATACATCAAAAGGAATAATTGTAGACAGTGGAGAAAAAAATAAAGTACTAACTGCAAATGATTTAGTAAGCTATGATACAAGTACATCTACATCCTCAGATGCAACAGAAGAAAAACTAACATCTTCAGTACTTACAGTTACATCTGATAAAATACCAAATATTTATCTATTAACAGGGTATAGTAACAAGGCTATAAGTGGCACGATGAACTATTTAAATTTATTTTTAGAAAATGAAATTATGAAGACTGAGAACTTAGATATTCTTTCTAAAGGAAGTGTACCAAATGATTGTAATACACTTGTAATTACAACACCTGAAAAAGACTTTGAAGATGTTGTAGCAAATGAAATAATAAAATATATTAACAATGGTGGAAATATCTTGTGGTTAAATGCATCTTATGGCACTGAAAATAATTTACCAAATGTAAATAAAGTTTTAGCAATGTACGGTGTTGATCCATTTAGTACAGGCTATATATTAGAAACAGATACAAATAAAATGCTATCTGGAGCACCATATATGATTTTACCTAATGTTGAATCATCAGATGTAACATCAAAAACCTCATCTATATTATTAGTGGAAGCCACAAAAATTAATTTACAAAGTGAAGATAAGCTTAAAGAATTAAAAGTAGAAAGTGAAGACTTACTTACAGCAAGTGATAAATCATTCTTTAGAAAAGACATAAGAAGTAATTCAACAAGTAAAATTGAAGGTGATGAGAGCGGTAAATTTACAGTAGGAGCACAACTAACAAAAACTATAAAAGATGATGTGAAATCTAAATTAATTATTTATGGAGATAATTATTTCGTTTCTGATAATACCATATCTCAAAATAGTCAAACTCCTTTAATTTCTGCTTATGACAATAAGGATTTAGTTTTAAATTCTATTGATTATTTGGCTGAAAGAGAAGAAAAAATTACTATTAGAAAAACTAAAGATGATGTTACAACATATACAGCTACTGAACAGGAAACTTTAATAATACAAATTATTATTTTTGCTGTCCCTGTTGTTATAATTGTTGCGGGAATTGTTGTTTGGCAATTTAGAAGAAGAAAAAAATAAAAGCGCTGTTTTTCGGGACGGGGTAAAAAAACATCACCCTGCTGTATTTTGGGACGGGGCAAAAAAACATCACCCTATCCATTGGTTATATTTATAAAACATTACGACCTTGTTGTCGCTTTCTTTCACTGAAATTTATATTAGTGAAGAGAAAGCTCCAGCCGACTATGCTTCGCTCCGCCTACGCGGTCTGTATTTTTTAATAAATATAACCAATGGATAGGGTGATGTTTTTTTGCCCCGTCCCAAAAGACAGCAGGGTGATGTTTTTTTACCCCGTCCCGAAAAACAGCACCTTATTACCTCTTAGCAAAAATAGCTCCAATTTGAAGTAAACCCAAATAACCGAAAATAGGATAAACTAAAGCAACCCAATTTGAAAATCCAAATCCAGAAACAATGAATCCAACTATGCAAATTAAAGCCGAAATTATAATATAGCTTTTTTGGCTTATAGTAACATTTTCAAGAAAGCTAATTCCTATTGAAACAGCAGTTGTGTAAATTGAACATAAAATTATAAATGCATAAATTACTTTAAACTGTGAATAATATTGACCTATTACATATAAAACTGGCATTTCAATAATATTTATATCAATCTGGCTTTTCGCAAGTAGTAGAAATATAGAAACTGATAATACAAAAATTATAGTTCCACTTATTACTGCTACAAGAAAATTCTCTTTCTTTTTTATAACATATTTTTTTAATGGTACTAACATAGGAATAAGCAGTATACTATTATAGCTACAATAAAGCACACTACTAAGTAGCCAATTATTTTTACTTTTTTCTAAGTGATTTATTATATTTTCAACACCAATTGTGTTAATATTCATTATACCAATAAGAATAATAAAAAAAATTAAAATAGGTATCAAAATACTACTTATTTTAACTACACCATTAATATTAGTCATAAAAGTAATAAAACATATTACTGACAAAATGGCACTTCCTATGTAATTGTTTATTCCTAATTCTTGCGAAAAATATGCTCCAAAACCTGCAAGCATTATAAAAAATGTAATCATTAAAAATAAATTTACAATTGTATTTAATACAAAACTAACATTTAAATATTTTTTTTTACTTTTTGTTCCAACAATTGAATGTACAAAATCTTTGTAGTTTGATATGTTTTCACTTCGCAATATGTTAAAAGTCTTATATATAATGAATACCAAAAGGATGCTACATACAAATAGCCCTGCTATTCCATTCAAACCATATACATAGAAAAATTTATTTATCTCTTGACCTGAAGCAAACCCTGCACCTATTAGTGCTGCTATTATTGTAAATATTACTTTAGCGATTTTTTTCATCCACAACACCCATAATAGTGTATGAAGTTTAAATATTTTTTATTCAAATGCTAAGTAAGTATGAGCAAAATATCTTGACAAACCAAGTTAAATAAATTAGTATAGACTTAAGAGGTAAAGTGTATGAAACTAAAAAATTTAGTTATTGGGTTAATAATTTGTATAGCAATTATTATAATTTTAGCAATTTATTTAATTACTAATGGTTCTAAAATACAAACAAGAAAAAATCAAATAGAAGAAAGCAATGCTAATTTAACCCAAATTGATAATGCGAAAAAAGAAAATGAAAATTCAAATAAAACATTAGTAGGAATTGTTGAAAATAAACAGACTGAAGACCAAGAAGAATATAAAGATGCAGCTATGATAACACAAGATTTACAAGAGATGGATATAAATGTTGGCAGATTAAACATACCAAAAACGCATCTTGATACAGACGTATATTGCAAGCAAAATGCAAATAAAATGGAAGAAGTACCATGTATGCTATATACAAATGAAGGACCAAATTTACCTGGTGTAACAATACTTGTGGGACATAATAGAGCAAATGATACACTTTTTTCAAATAATAGTATGCTAGAAGAAAATGACGAGTTTTACTTTAGAGATTATATAAATAAAGTAGAAAAGAAGTATGTGGTATATTCAAAATTTGTTACAAGCAGTACTGATGTTTCTTTTTACAATACACCATCAAATAGTCCAATAATAGCTATGCAATGTTGCTTAACCCCAACAGATACAGAAAACGTGTTAATTATTATGGCAAAAACAGAAAATTAACATAATGTAAAACTGGAGCAAATGAGAAAATGGAATTTTATTCAAAAAGTATTGACATTTTTTAGTTTTTATAGTAATATAATTATAACATAATTGAAGCAAATGTTTCATAAAAGTCAAAAAAAGCTCCTACAATTGCGCTTGTAGGAGCTTTTGCATTATGTATTAATTATTAAAAAGTTTTAAAATTAAGTATATTAATAATAATGCAATGGCTTGAAGCATATTTTTCATAAAAGTCACCTCCCCTCATAGAAACTCTCTATAAAAGAGGTGTAAATATTATATTATGGAAACAGAATCAAAGCAAGAAAAATCGTCCGACAAAATACGACAAAAGGAGAATGACATTGAATACAATATTAGGTGAATTAGGTAAAAGTCAAAAATTTATTGAACAAGTCAAAAATATAGAAAATAAAAAAGGTCCGATACTTATATCGGGCCTAACTGGCGTGGGAATGGTACAGCAAATAGCAGCAATAAATGAATTTACTAAAAAGCCAATATGTATAATAACATATAATGAGATACAAGCAAA
Source organism: Clostridia bacterium (assembly GCA_017511265.1). Lineage (GTDB taxonomy): Bacteria > Bacillota > Clostridia > TANB77 > CAG-508 > CAG-269. The sequence continues at coordinate 16,156 of JAFWKV010000010.1, forward strand.
AAAAATAGTAGAAGACTTAAATTATTTTACAGATAAAGCTATATTTTTTGGAAAAAAAGAAATTGTAACATATGACTACATTGTAGAAAGCCAAGACTTATCATTTGAAAGAATAGAAGCACTAAACAAGATAAATTCTAAAAAAAATTTAATAGTAGTAACAACAATAGAAGCGGTAATGCAAAAACTTGCAAGTAAAAAAACTATATATAAAAATGTGCTTAACTTCAAAATAGGAGCCGAATATAATTTAGATGATTTAAAGCAAACACTAGTAAACTTAGGATATTCACGCTCAGATATGATAGAAGGAAGAGGCCAATTCAGCATAAGAGGTGGAATTGTAGATATATCACAAGATGAAACAGAAGGGATAAGAATAGAATTTTGGGGAGATGAAGTAGATTCAATAAGAAAATTTAGCATAACTACCCAAAGGTCAACTGGTAATATAGAAAAAGCAACAATATATCCTTCTACTGAATTTGTACTAGAAAAGCCAATTAATCAAATATGCGAAAAAATTCTAGAAGATTATCCAGAAGCTGAAGCAGATATTGAACTAATAAAAAGTGGAAATTATGTAAGTAAAATTGATAAATATTTTAATTGTTTTTATGAAAATCAGTCAACATTATTAGATTATTTAACAGATAATTATATGATATTTATAGATGAGATAAATAAAATAAAAACAAGAGCACATAATATAACAAAAGATACAGAAAACATTATAAACCTACTAATAGAAAAAGAAAAATTTGTACCAGAAGCATTAAATTGTATTTTAGAATTTGAAAACATAGAAAAAGATTTAGATGACAAACAACTAATATATATAGAAAAACAAGACAATGAAGTGAAAGCTCAAGCAGAGAAATTTAATTACAAATATAGAGAAGTAAACTACTACAAAAGTGAAATAGAAATGCTAATAAAAGACCTAAAGGATGGAATATACGCAGACAAAAATGTTTACATTTTACTTAGTACCAAAGAAAAGGCAAAAAAGATGTGCTCACTTTTAGACCAAAACGAAATACTAAATAAATATGAGGAAAAGATAAATAACACAATCATTGTAAAAAATTCAAAAGGTGTTGTAACAGTAAGTATTGGTAAATTATCTGCCGGATTTGAAAACTATGATTTAAACCAAGTTGTAATTGTTGCAAATGAATTAATAGACGGCGAAAGAAAAAAAAGGCGAGCAAGCAAAATTTTTAAAGACAGCGAAAAAGTAGTATATTCAGACTTAAAAATAGGTGATTATGTAGTACACAAAACTTACGGAATAGGCGTATTTGTAGGTATAAATACAATAACAGCTGATAATACAACAAAAGATTATATAAAAATTAAATATAAAAATGACGATATTTTATATGTACCTACAAGTGACTTAGATAGTGTTAGGAAATATGTAGGTGGTGGCGAAGCTGCACCAAAAATAAATAAACTTGGCAGTAAAGAATGGGAAAATACAAAAGCAAAAGTAAAAAACAATTTACGTGAGGTCGCAAGAGAACTAATTGAGCTATATGCAACAAGAGAAAAAGCTAAAGGATATGCATTTTCAAAAGATACTCCATGGCAAAACCAATTTGAAGATAGTTTTGAATATAGCGAGACAGATGACCAGCTAAGATGTATTGAAGAAGTAAAAAAAGATATGGAAAATGAAAAGCCAATGGATAGGCTATTATGTGGAGACGTTGGTTATGGAAAAACAGAAGTTGCAATAAGGGCAGCATTTAAAGCAGTAATGGATCAAAAACAAGTAGCATATCTTGTGCCAACAACTGTTCTTGCTGACCAACAATACAAAGAATTTAAGAAAAGAATGGAAGAATTTCCAATAAGAGTTGAAGTTTTAAACAGATTTAGAACAACAAAAGAGCAAAATAATATTGTTAAAAAGCTAAAACTTGGAGAAGTAGATGTAGTAATTGGAACACATAGAATATTAAGTAAAGATGTTGAATTTAAGGACTTAGGGCTACTTATAATAGACGAAGAGCACAGATTTGGAGTAAAAGACAAAGAAAAAATTAAGCAATACAAGGCAAATGTTGATGTACTTACAATGACAGCTACTCCAATACCTAGAACACTACACATGTCTATAGTTGGTGTTAGAGATATGTCTGTTATATATGAGCCACCACAGAATAGAAAGCCAGTTCAAACTTATGTGCTAGAATATGATACTGAAGTTATAAAAGAAGCAATAACAAAAGAGTTAGAACGTGGAGGCCAGGTATTCTATCTATTTAACAATGTTGAACAAATAGAAAGAAAAGCTGCATCAATTTCTAGGTTGGTTCCAGAAGCTAAAGTTGATTTCGCACATGGGAGAATGACTGGAAAACAAATAGAAGATATAATGCAAGACTTTGTTGACGGAAACATAAATGTATTGGTTTGTACTACAATTCTTGAGTCAGGCATAGACATACCAAATGCAAATACGATAATTGTAGAAAATGCAGATAGAATGGGCTTGGCGCAGTTGTATCAAATACGAGGAAGAGTAGGAAGGTCAGACAGGCAAGCATATGCTTATATAACTTATAAAAGAGATAAATTATTATCAGAAGTTGCAGATAAAAGGTTAAAAGCAATAAAAGAATTTACTGAATTTGGTTCAGGCTTTAAAATTGCTATGAGAGACTTAGAAATAAGAGGCGCAGGTAGCTTACTTGGAGAAATTCAACATGGACACTTAGACCAAGTTGGATATGACACATATTGCAAATTACTTGACGAGGTTATGAAAGAATCTAAAGGAATTAGTATGCCAGAACCAGAAATAGATGTCCAAATAGATTTAAATGTTACAAGCTATATATCAGATGAATACATTTCTAATCAAAGCCAAAAGATTGAAGTTTATCAAAATATTGCTTTATGTAAAAATGACGAGGACATACAAAATGTTATTGACGAAATTATTGATAGATATGGTGAAATGCCACAAGAAGTCCAAAATTTAATAAAAATTGCAAAAATTAAGACTTTGTGTAAAACAGCACACATTGAAAGGGTTTATAATAGAGATGATATTGTTGTATTTACTTTTAGTAGAGGCAATGTTGACATAGATTTGCCTGATTTACTTAAAAAGTATAGAAATAGAGTTAAATTTTCAAATGGTATTAAGCCTAGTGTGTCATTTTGGGCAAAGGCTACAACTGATGAACAGTTATTAGATGCCATAGACGAGTTTTTGAATTTTTTATAAATCAATTAATTGACTGAGATTAAATTAATGTAATTTTTAGCACCTTGTGTGTCGCAAGCTACGAACTAAAATCACTAGTCTGTAGCTTGCTCCAATCGCACTCGCTAAAGCTCGTTTGATCGCTTACGCGGTGCATAAAAAATTACATTAATTCAATATTAGTCAAAAAAATAGAAGGAGTTAAAAGTGCAAAGAATTACAAGTAAAGATAATGAATTTATAAAGCATATAAAAAAGCTTAAGGATAAAAAGTATAGAGATGAAGCGGGAGAATACATTATAGAAGGAATAAAACTAATAGAAGAAGCAATACAGGAAAATGCTCAAATAAAGCAGATAGTTATTTGTGAAGAAAATGAAAAAACAAATGTAATTTCCAAGAGTCTTATGTATGAAATATCTAAATATGATTGTGTGTATGTAACCCAAAAAGTGTTTAATACAATAACACAAGTTACAACTCCTCAAGGGATTTTCGCTGTAGCATCTAAAGGTGATACTTTGGGGACGGAGGAAAAAGTATCACTTTCGCCTTCATTGGAAGATTTCCCAAATCAAAAAATGAACATAGACTACAAAGAAGATATAATTGTAGCTTTAGATGATATACAAGACCCAGGAAATTTAGGAACGATTTTAAGAACAGTGGATAGTTGTGGGCTAAAGCAATTGCTTGTGTCTAAAGGTACGGTGGATTGCTACAATCCAAAAGTTGTGCGTTCTACAATGGGGGCTATTTTTAGAGTAAAAGTAATTGAATGTGAAGATTTAGTTAAAACAATAAAAGAAATAAAAAGACATCATTTTAAGCTACAAGTTACTGCCCTAGATGGTGATAAAACAATTTATGATGTGAATTATAAAAAGAAAATTATTGTAGTTGGAAATGAAGCTAATGGTGTTTCAAAGGCTATACAAGATTTGGCTGATGAAAAGGTGAAAATTCCAATGTTGGGAAAAACTGAAAGCTTAAATGCTTCTGTTGCAGCAGGTGTTGTGCTTTATGAATATACAAGGCAAAAATTACAGCAATAGAGGAGTAAGTTCATAATTTGACAAATAAAAAAAGAAATGATATATTATAAAAAAGGAGGAAATATAATATGGACTACAAAATTATAGGTCAAACTGTACCAGTTGTTGAAATGAAATTAAACAAAGGAGAGACAATGTACACTCAGTCAGGAGGAATGTCATACCAAAGTGAAGGCATTGAAATGAAAACTAATACACGTGGAGGAATAATGAAAGGCATTGGAAGAATGTTTTCAGGTGAATCAATGTTTATGGCAAACTATACTGCTAATGTAGACAATGCAACAATTGCATTTGGGTCTACAGTTCCTGGAAGTGTTATTCCAATTAATATGAATGAATTACCAAATGGAATCATTTTACAAAAAGGTGCATTTTTATGTGCAGAAGATTCTGTAGAAACAAAAGTTGAGTTTTCTAAAAGACTTAGTGCAGGACTTTTTGGAGGAGAAGGTTTTATTTTACAAAAAGCAACAGGAAATGGAATGCTATTTATAGAAGTTGATGGAGACCCAATTGAAAAAGAATTACAAGCTGGAGAAATTTTAAAGGTTGATACAGGTAATGTTGTAGCATTTGCTCCTTCAGTATCATATGAAGTAGAAACAGTAAAAGGATTAGGCAATATTTTTCTTGGAGGAGAAGGCCTATTTTTAACTAAACTTGTTGGACCTGGAAAAGTTATACTTCAATCTCAAAACTTTGCTGATTTTGCAGGAAAAATTATACCATATATTCCTCAAAGATCGAACTAATAAATACAGATAAAAATTGAGGCACCATTACTGTTCAGACTAGATTGTAATTATTTCCGCCTAAATGTTGATATATAAATATATTTTGAACAAAACATAGCTGGGGTCTTCCTATGGGTCTTGTTCTTTCAATATATTTATATATCAACATTTAGGCTACTCTATAAA